>NZ_JBJURJ010000013.1:0-235604 GCF_046098205.1 Paenibacillus mesotrionivorans
GCACAAAGGGAACTTCCCTTTACGTGCGTTTCTAGCTTGCCACCGCTCTCCTTGACGAAGGCATACCATGTGGTACCAACCCACGGATAGCAGCGTGCCGACCGTCGCTCGTTTATTTGCTCCCGTGCCACGTGCTCCGACCCTGCAAAACCGGAGGGCTTGACAAAAACGTTCATAGCAACGAATCTGATTCTAACCGAAGCAGGGGACGCTATTTGCCCCCGCACAGCCAAAAAACGGCCGCCCCGCAAACAGGGCAGCCGTGCTATTCTTCTTTTTCGGGCGGATTCAGCTTCATTTCCTCCACCAAATCTTCCAGCACCGGATCGGTAACCTCGATATCCAGATCATAGAATTCGAAGGGCTCCTCCTCCAGCCGGTTCAGCTTCTCCACGTATACCCTTGCATCCTCTACAAGCTTCTGCAGCCTGATGCCGTGAAGAATGTCAGGCTGTGCTTCCAGCTTGGCGATGCCCTGGGAGAACAGCTTGATCGAGCCGCTGACATTGCCGTTGCGGTGATGATACAGCCCCACTGCAAGCTGCAGCAGTCCCTGGAAAATGGGATTGCGCCCCTCCTCCAGCCACAGCGCCTCCATCACCTCATGACATTCGAAATAGTCGCGTTCGATATTGAAGTAATAGATGAAGGCCACATACAGCTCCTCGTAGCCCCTCATGATCCTTGTTCCCCTTCGGGCTTGGTCTTAAAGGCCTCTCTTGCCTTGATCACAGCCTTCTCCACCTCGTCCGCCAGTCCGTACAGCTTGGACAGCTCGTTGGACTCCCAGATTTCCTCAAGCCTGCGCTGAAATTCCGCCGCTTCCTTGCCCTTGCGGTAGAAGTACAGCACCTGGATCATATTCAGAATCTTGGACACCAGAATGGAATGGTCCTCAAACAGCTTCTGGGATTCCACAATTTCATCCCGGATGCTGGACATTTCCTTATCCAGCCGGTAAGCCGCTTCAGCCGCTTTCGATAACCGCCCGCTGATATCCGCGGGAATAATGCCATGATATTTGTAATTGAGGGAATGCTCGATGGTGGCCCAAAAATTCATCGCCAGCGTACGCAGCTGGACTTCGGCCAGTATATTCTTCATCCCCAATGAGGTTTGCACCGGATATTCCACAATAATATGGTAGCTGCGGTACCCGCTTTCCTTCTTGTTGCGGATATAGTCCTTGCAATACAGCACCTTCAGATCCTTGCGGTCTGCGATCAGCTCCGCCAGCCGCTCAATATCCTCTTCGAACTGGCACATGATGCGGATACCCGCAATATCCTCGATGCCCGTTTCCAGCTGGTCCATGGGCACGTTCAACTTTTTGGCCTTGGCCAGAATACTCGATATTTTCTTCACCCGCCCTGTCACGAACTCAATAGGCGAATATTCCTCCCGGGACTTGAGCTCTGTCCGTAGAAGCTTGAACTTGACCTTCAGCTCCTCCACCGACTGCTCGTACGGGAGCAAAAACTTGCTCCAATCTCTTCCGTCCATCCGGCTTCCTCCCAAGAGCTTTGCTGTTAAGCAAGGCTCAACTTCGTAAGCTTACGCTGTCTCCTTCATTATTAAACCCCATCCTTCCAAGGTTTGCAAGAATATCGGCAGCCTTGGCGCGAATTTATAAAGGGGTGCTAGTACACCCTCGCCGGATTGTGCTAAAATAGGAGTGTTCAATATCGTGAGAAGAAAGGGCGATCATACATGTCCGTGAAAAAGCAGGCTCCTATTATGGCCCGCACCAAGAAAAAGGACAACGAAATGAATAAGAAGGCCCTCATTTGGACGGCCTCCATTGTAGGCGCCATCGTTGTACTTGTTTCCGTCCTGATCATTGTAAACGGTTAACCTACAGCCACCTGTAGATTTTGCCGGGATTGGTTTCCTGGCGCAGGGCCGGCATACGGAAGGGCGATTCGCTCCGGAGGATATCCGCCGGCAGCAGACCGCGTCCGATGGTTACCTTAGTTCCCGAGGGGACCATGTCGAACAGCTCTTCTATATCCGCCTTCAACATCCGAACGCAGCCGAGTGAGCGGTCTTCTCCAATGCTCCTCGGCTCTTTCGTTCCATGAATGGCATAGTCGGTATCTGACAGCTGCATGCCTCTGGAGCCGAAGTCCCCATCGTCTCTGCCGTTGGGGTTTTTGACTTTGTCCGTGATGGTGAAAACACCCTCAGGCGTTTTGTCTCCCCCCAGGCCAACCGGATAGCTGCGCAGAATAAACCGGCCGCTGACCAAGGCAAGCCTGTAGTTTTGCCGGTCGACCACAATCTCCAGCGGTTCGCTGAAGAGAGCGGGGATTTGACCTGCCCCTGCCCCGTCCTGCCCAACACCAGCGCCGGCTCCTCCGCCGCTGCCTGGAGCAGCACCTGCTGAAGGAGCCCCGCTCTGCAGCGCCTCATAGGCCGCTTTCATCTGCTCTGTATACCCCGGCAGGAGATTATCCGGAAAATTCCGGACCACCCCGTCCAGGGTTTCCGGCAACGCCGCCCCGTACCTGCTTTGGTAGGCTTTGACGACGGAGCGCAGGATCACGTCCTGCTCCTGGCTCTGGTACCAGGAGGCTACAGCTGCCGCTGCTTCCACACTCACCTGGGGAGTGCAATTGCACCAGGCCTGCTGAAGATAATCCACCTTCACCCCGTTGCCGGCGGAAGCACTCTCCGCACTGGCCAGCAGTGTTGGCTGGCGCAGCCCGTTAACCCATTTCCCGTCAGAGGTGGGTATCCCCTCCACCACCAGTGTTTTGCTGCCCGGAGCTTGCCCCGGCTGAACTACCTGCTTCCACAGCTCCTGACCCCGCCCGGCAACCGGATCGGTATACAGAATCCGCAGCCCCCCTTCTCCCGGAGCAGCTGTTTCGGTCTCCTCCGAAGCCAACTCCCCGGTTCCGTCCAAATCTTTACGGGGAAGAACCCCGTCTCCTAATATGTATGAACCGGCCAGAAGCGCTATTAATACTGCACCGGCCAGCTTGATTGCCAATCTTGCCCGTTTTTTGCGGACGGTGCCTCCGGCGGCTGTCCCTTCCTCCGCCTTCAGCTCCTCCAGAAGCCCTAGACGGACCCTCTTTTTCTCGAAGGCTTCATATACCTCTCCCGCTTGAGCAAAGCAGTACCGCGCCTTCCCTTGTTTGCCCCGCAGCGCATACTCCTTGCCCAAGAGATACCAGGAAAGCTTGTTTTCCGGGTGTTCCTTCACAAATTGCTTGAGATACACCATATCGTCATCCAGAGGATTATGCTCAAAAAACGCCTGCAGCTGGTCCTCCAGCTCTTTTTGATTCATACCAGCACCGCCTTTCTGCCGTGTCGTCATGGATTATATCGGCAAAACGGCGCCGCCGTTAAATGAGACTCTAGACCCCGAACACGGAGGGCGCCGCAGCATATCCTCTGGTTTGCAGCATCTCCAGCAGCAGGCGCACATTATCCCCCACCTCGGAACCGTCCGTATGAAGGGCCAGCTCGGGATTCTCCGGGCGTTCATAAACATCGGACACTCCGGTAAACAGGGGAATCTCACCCCGGCGCGCCTTGGCATACAACCCCTTCACATCCCGCCGTTCACATTCGGATATGGTACAGTCGATATGCACCTCCATGAAGTTGGTCAATTGACTGCGGGCATACGCACGCATTTCCGCATACGGACTGATCATAGCGACAACCGCATTCACTCCGTGCCGGTTCAAAAGGCCGCATACGTACACCGCTCTGCGTACGTTCTCCATCCGGTCCTCACGGGTAAAACCCAGGCCGGAACCGATATGCTGCCTCAATTTGTCACCATCCAGGCATTCCACGGCGCAACCGAGCTCCTCCAGCTTTTCCGTCAATGCGTTGGCGGTGGTGGTTTTGCCCGCGCTTGGCAATCCCGTCATCCATAGGGTCCACCCTTGCTGCTTCCTAAGCATGTATCAGCGCTCCTCCTTGTAATAAACGGCCCTTTCCAGCTCCGAACATCACGGAATGGCTCAGGTCCGAGCTATCCCGGCGCCGGGTCCAGCAATCCGCTCCAGCAGCCGCTCCCCATACACCTCCGCCAACTCCAGCTCCGGCATATGGATGTACCCGATGTAGCAGCCGCAGGCATCCATTCTGCACAGCCTCCGGCGGGACAGTCCCTCCAGTCCCTCCCGGTACAGATGCCCCAGCACCTGCCGGTCCTGGTAGCATCTCTTCACCAGACCCGTGCCCTGGACGTAGAAAACAGACTCGCCTGCCAGGCAGCTTTTGCCGGAGCTCGCATAATCCATCAGATTCCTTTCAAAATGGGGATCGATTCCGCTTAAAAACGAGCGGTCCTCCTCCGTGTAATAATCCGCCTTATCCTTGTAGGCGTTCACCCAGAGATACACCCCCGCAGGCAGCTTGCCGCGCAGCGAGGCTATGGCTTCGAAGGCGCTTTTTACGCCTACGGTCCCCACACTGAAGGGAATGCCCCGGCTGTGCAGCTCCCCGCACCTGCCCAAAAACGCCGCCTCGCCCACCTGCCCCGGATGATAAGTAGCCCAGAATGCCGCCTTGTCCGGATTGAGGCCGTCCGCCCAGGCCAGACCCGCAGACAGGTTCGTCTGGATGGCCACCTTCTCCACATGCTCCATGCGGGAAAGCTCCGTCATAGCCGTCTGGTACCAGCGGTGGATCAGCCCCTCCCCATAAGGGTTAAAAAAGATCTTCAAACGGTGCCCGGCTTCACTCTGTGCACCCACCCACTGGACAAACCGGGACAGCTGCTCCCGGTCCCGGGCAAGAGTTTCCGCTGTATCCTTCTTTTTGCCGAAGGGGCAATACGGACAGTCGTAATTGCAGGAGGATAAGGAGCCGCGGTAATACAATACGGCCCTCATGCGAACACAAATCCTTCCATCCGCTCCCGTACCTGCGGGGAGATTAGCCCGTCTCCGATGGCGTCGGAATGGGCAAAACCTTCATCTGTCAGCCGGAGGATGCCATCCGAGCTAGAGGCCCACTCCGCCTTCAGCAGCACCTGCAGCTCCGGGCAATCCTCCAGCGCCGGGCTGCCGAACCGTTCTTCATAAGCGGGGAGCGCCAAACCTTCCTGATGCAGAACCGCCTTCAGAATGTAGCGGCGCTTCTCCTCCCGGCTGTCCAGCACCATACCGTAGTCCGCGGTTTCATAGCTATCGGCGCTGATATACTCCCGGATAATCCGTTCCGAAGCTACCCGGCTGACGGCATACCGGGTTGCGTAATGCACCTGCCGGGTGTAGGAGCGGGCACCGCAGCCCAGGCCAACCAGCCCCTCCTCCTGGCAGCCGTAGGGCAATACGGTCTTGCCGGAATGTGCCGGGGGTTTGGCAAACCGGCGCATAGAGGATTGGACATACCCCTCCGCCGCAAGCCGGTCTCGGGCGGCAAGATAACACTCCATCCGCAGATCGGTGCCATCCCGCCGGCTTTCTTGAGGTTTCAGGATGGTATGCTCCCGTGTGTACAGTGGATACAGGAAGATTTCCTCGGGCTGGAACGCCAGCGCCCGCTCCAGGGAATACAGCCAGGATTGAACCGTCTGCCCGGGCAGCCCATAGATCAGGTCCAGATTCAGCACCGGGAAATCGTAACGCTTCAGGCGCTCCAGCGCCCGCACCACCTCCAGCGGCTTCTGCGGCCGGTAGATGGCGGCGGACTCTGCTTCCACGAAGCTTTGCACCCCCATGCTGACCCGGTCTACCCGGCGCTTACGGAGAACATCCAGACGCTCCGGGGTGACGGTATCCGGAGAAGCCTCCACGGAGATGGACGCGTGCTCCGGGTTTAGGCCCATAACCTCTTCGGCTATATCGAATAGCCTGTCCAGGAGCTCCGGCGCCAGTAGTGTCGGTGTGCCGCCGCCGATGGCAAAACGGGCGAAGGGTTTGCGGCTCACGAAAGGCGACCATTGCCGGGCTTGGCGCTCCAGAGCATCCACATATTGGCGGTGCAGCCCGGGCTGCCTGTCCGCCAGCGTAAACAAGTTGCAGAAGCCGCAGCGGGCCCCGCAAAAGGGGATATGCATATATAAAAAGAAGCTATCGGCGGGTTCCTTTTCCCACAGCTGGGCAAGAGGCAGGCCCGGCTTCAGCTCCCGGTAAGCCGTTTTGTGGGGATACGAGTACAAATAGGAGCGGTACGGCTTTGCCCGCACCTCCTCCTTCCACCGGACAATAGCCGCATCATCCGACGGATCGGGAAAAGTTAAATCGAACACGGGAACGTCCTCCTTTCGATGGAAGCTCTTTTGACTGGCGGGCCGTCTCGGAATCCACTACCTCCAGGCTGCAATCCGCCAGCTTGACGCGCTAACGGAACTGAGCGACTCTTAGAGGCCGAAATCCGCTGCCTCAGCGCGCTAACGGAGCTGAGCGACTCTTAGCCTGCTTAACCGGGCCAAAAGAGCTGCAAATTGTGCGCTAAGAGGCACTGAATTCCGTTACAAGTCAAATAGCCGCCTTTTCAGCCGCTAAGAGCTTCTGAGTTCCGTTAGCGTTTCAGCAGCGCTGGTTTACATCCCACCGCACAACCCTCTAAAGAACAAACTCACGGTACGGCACCGTCCATACCACCTCGTGGGCAAGCCGGTGTCCTTCATAGCCGTCTTCTCCATAGGCAGTACCATGATCGGAGAAGACCAGGCAAATAGCTGGCCGCTTCCGGGCGCGCATTGCTGCAAACAGCCGCCCCAGCTGGCCGTCCACATAGCGTAAGGCGGCCCGTTGGGTGTCCACCGAGTCCCGCTTGGCCCCGGGCACAAAATAATGATTAGGCCCATGAATAGCCGAAATGTTCATAAACAGAAAAAGCCGCTCCTCCTGCCCGGTTTCACCCAGCAGCTTCAGCGCATGGTCCACCTGATGCTCCGTGGAACGGGGGTTGGTCACCCCAAAGCTCATGCGCCAGTAGCTTTTCTGGAAATACCCGGGCAGCACACGGGCTAACGGTACTTTTTTCGTAAAAAAGATCACCCCGCCGATGCAGACGGTTTTATAGCTCTCTCCCGCCAGGCCGGATACCATATCCGGAGTGTCAAACAGCCAGGTGTGGGGGTGGGTGGGTTTGCCGGTGTTTTTGGAATGAAACAGTCTGACGTGTTCAGGTCCGGTTTTGTCCGTAGTGACCGGTGTCGGCAAAAATCCCCCGAAAAAAGCATGGTGAGCCGCATAGGTGAAGCTTCCCGGCGAATGCCGTTTTTCCCAATGCCCGCCGCCGCACAGGTTGGGGCAATTAGCTTCCTCCAGCACCGCCGCATCATACCGGAGGGTATCCAGAGTAATCATAAGAATGTCGTAGTCGCCAACGATTTGGTTCATGTCCGTCATGGTGCTATACCTCCTGAAGCTCCTGCATCCCCTTCAGCTTTTGCCACTTCTGCCGGTTCAGGCGAACCCCCCCGTGCCCTCCACATGTCGTAATCCGGGAGCCGCTTCATTTCCCAGGCGTAGGTGCCATAACCTTGATAGTCAACCCGGTACAACAGATCGCCGAAGGGATTCAGCTCCCCGATAACGGGAGCATAGGTGCCATGGCGCAGCAATACATCCACCCCGGCAACCAAAGAACGCGGGAAAAGAGACAACGCCCGCTCCGCAGATTCCTCCGCCCCCCGCCGGATCTCCTCCGATAGGCCCAGCTCCTCCAGACTCTTCCGCTCACTTCTCAAATGAAGGTTGGTGATGGGGGTCCTGCTTAGTCTCGCGATACTGTGGCAGGCCTGCCCGTCCACCACCAGCTGCCGCACATCAAAAGCCCTGCCCTGGTACGTGGCCTTCGTTATCCACTCCTCCACATGAGCCCCGTGGATCAGCAGCCAGTTCAGCAGCAGCCGGATGAGCTTCGGTTCCGTATAACGGAACGGCTTGATGGCGTTGTAATACACCGGAGGGCGGGTCAGGTGCTGCTCCACCCCCAGGGTGGTAACAGCCACCTCCGCCCCAGTCCTGGGGTTCACCTGGTATGCCACTACACCGCATGCCCCCGAGCCGGATGCCAGCTTCACAAAAACCCGGTGTTTCCCCTTCTGAAGCATCGTTTCGCGCAGAGCTTCAGAATCGGGAAGCTCCTCAGGAGGAGCCAGCGGCTTCGGGACGGCAATCCCGGCTCCGGACAGAATCCGGTGGGTAACCCGTTTATCGAACATGGCGGCAATATCGGTAGGAGCATTCAACCAGAACGGGACGGGCCACAGTTGCTCCGCTTCCCGCTCCAGTCGTCCCAACAGCCGCATGTAACCGCGGAACCACTGGGAGGGATGGATCAGCCGTCCCGCCTCCTCCCGGATGCAGAGCGCCTCTTCCTCCGCCAGCGGATGAGGATCGGGGATAGCCCCGTAGACCAACAGTCCCTCGACCCGCTTCTCAACAGGAGCATCCGGCGCACCCAGGGCGATCAGAAGCCGCTCCACCTGGAAGTCCTCGCCGGGGGCATCCAGCCGCAGCATGGGAACAGCATCCGCGGGAAGGCCAAAGCGCAGGCACGCTTCTTCCAAAGTGGTTGTCCCCTGGAGCAAATCCAGGTACGGAATCACCAGTGCCGGCTCCAGCCCCAGCTGCCGCCGTGCCTCCTGCAGCCCTTCCGTCCGGCGGTTGCCAGGATTACCAATCAGAATAAGCTGCTGCTCCATCCTATTCGGTCAGTGCCGGATACCGGTATTCGTCATCCTCATCCTGGGCATCGCTGATGTCCGCAGGCAGACCGGATTGTTTCCAGCGTTTGATCATCTTTTCCGACATAAAATGATGGCTCAAATCCAGATGGTGCAGCTTCTTCACCCGCTCGCTGTTCAATAATGCCTCCGCCCCGGCATCGGTCAAGGTTCCCAAGGACAAATCGAGAGTATGCAGCTGGTCCAGAATCGGTGCATCAGCCAGTGCAACGGCAATCTCATCCTGGATCTCGCTATCCTTCAGTCCAAGGTATGTAAGTTCGGGGAATAGTCCGGGTTTGGCCACCTGAAGAACATCCTCCAGGGTACCGTCGAAGCCGTAATTATCCACGCCCAGATACAGCTCCAGCTTTTTGAGGCGGGGAAAATGAGCTTGGGCAATGCTGTCCAGCACACTCTTGCCCAGACCGCCGCAAATGATAACCAGCTCCTCCAGCTTTTCATGGCGGGCAGGCTTCAGGCTCAGGTCTGTGCTTCCCTGAATGGTCAAGGAAGTCAGCTCGGGAAATGCCGTGAAGAGCGGAGACAGATCCGATTGCATGATCCAGGACACCTCACACTCCTCCGAATCCATGTCGCCGATAAACAGCTTGCGCAGCTTGGGAAATGCATCCTTGGACTGGACCAACGCCTCCACCACGGCACTGGAGTCGTTCTCATACGAGCCGCCCCAATCGCCGATAATCAGGCTTTCCAGCTCCTTGCTCTCCGGCTTCGCCGCCAGCTCCTCGATGAGCTGCTTCATCTCGACGCCGTTTTCGTAATCCTCATACGCCACCGCCAGTTTAACCTCGGACATATTCGTTCCTCCTTTAGGGCTTCCAACGCTCATGACAAGTTTACCATGTTTTGGACCTCCCATATAGGCAACAATGCAGGTGCTGTATATAATCCGGCTTACCTCACGGACCCTGGTTCCGTTATTCTGCTGAAAACAGCCAATCTTTCTCCTGAACAGACACAGAATCCTTTATATGCGAAAAAACAGCAGTTTTGCGCACCTTTAGAGCCGAATAAGGGATCGTCTGTCCGCGAAAATTCAAATATGGCCTACATGCGGACAATAACGGCCTCTCTGTCCGCAAGCAGCAAAAATAAAGAAGCCGCCGGCAAATACCGGCAGCTTCTTCTGATGGATGAATTATTTATTGAAAGCTGCTTCTGCAACCTTGATGGAATCTGTCGGGCAGCCGTCTTGGGCGTCTTGAAGATCGTCGTAGAGATCCTCCGGAATTTCGGTTACGCCTTTGTTGCCGTCGCCTTCATAAATAACTTCAGCCAGTCCATCATCATCATAATCATAAATGTCGGGGGCTGTTGCGCCGCATGCGCCGCATGCAATACAAGTTTCTTTGTCTACCCAAGTATACTTGGCCATCTGTATCTTCCTCCTCAAAAGTCATCCTCAATAAGAACTATAATATAAATTCATACAAAGTTCAAATAAAGATGGCGACTCTGTTACAGTCTATGGCATTACTCTGTTATTGGGACTCCCCAAAAAAATCTTTTTCCTTTAAATGGTCGGTTTGCAGAGACGTTCCCCGGATCTTGTGATTGCGGATTAAAGCGGAGGGATCATCACCCAGCATACCCGCGGTGAGAATGGCGCTTTCGCCAAAACGGTCCCTGAGCTTATCCATTATCCGGTTCAATTCTTCCTTCTTGGGCTGCCTGTTATAGTCGAAAAGATCCAGCTGTACTGCCGCCTCCGACTTGTCCACCAGATTCTGCAGGGTAATCCCCAAAAGCCTGACAGGCTGGCCTTTTTGCCAATGGCGGTGGAAAAGCTTGCAGGCTGTTTCGAAAACTGTATCCGCATCCTCGGTGGGGGCATCCAGCGTCACCGAACGGGTAATGGTTTTCATACTGGGATTACGGATGGTGATCTGCACCGTGGAGGACATCAGATGCTGCTTTCTCATCCGGCGGCAAACCTGATCAGCCAAATTCAGGAACACACGCCGGATATCCAGCTCGTCCGTGAAATCCTTGGGCAATGTAGTCGTATGGCCGATGGACTTGCTGGCCTCCTGCTCCGGATTCACCGGCGTTTCATCCTCACCGTTCGCGGCAGCCTTCAGCCATGCCCCCACAATGCCGAATTGGGCGGTCAGAAAGCTCTCCTCCGCATGGGCCAGCTCCCCAATGGTACGGATGCCCAGCTTGTCGAGCTTCTCCCCCGTCCGGCTGCCGATGCCATACATATACGAGCAGGGTTTGTCCCATAAAAGCGACGGCACATCCCGCTTCCGGACAATGGTAATGCCGTTGGGTTTTTTCATATCCGATCCCATCTTGGCCAAAAGCTTGTTGGGAGCGATGCCGATGGAGCAGGGCAGCCCCAGCTCCGTCCGGATTCTCCCCTGCAGCTCCTCCGCGATTTGGACGGGCGTCCCGAACTGCTTGGAGCCGGTAATGTCCAGGAAACACTCGTCGATGGACATGGTCTCCAACTGCGGCGAATAGCTGTAGGCAATATTCAGGAAACGCCGGGAAAATTGTCGGTACAGGTGAAAGTCCGGCGAGATTAAGATCAGCTCCGGGCAGAGCCGCAAGGCCTCCCGTACCTGCATCCCCGTCCGCACTCCCTTGGCTCTGGCCACATAGGAGGAGGTGACCACAATCCCCCGCCGCAGCTCCACGCTTCCGGCCACCGCACAGGGTTTTCCCTTGTATGTCTCCGGCTCCACCGCCTCATGCACCGAGCAGTAAAAGGCATTCATATCGATATGGAGGACAACTCTGCCGTTTTTGGGATAATGGGATTCCGCATCCGATTTGGGCATTGCTGTGCACCTCCCGGTCTAAATTTACGGGCCGCCGCCCTTTTCTATTCAGCATACCGTTGCCTGGGGAAGAGGTCAAGAAGCCCCAGTCCCCTCCATTCCTATAGGATTTTTTTATACATATCTCTTCTTCCCCGAAGAATATGTTATAATGATGCATTATACATGCCTACGGGTCGTGTGTTGAATATTTGCGATGGGCACAGGGGGCATTGACGGATGAATCAAGTGAAGATTTTTGACACGACACTGCGGGATGGAACCCAAGGGGAAGGCATCAGTTTGACCGTAGAGGATAAGCTGAAAATCGCACGCAAGCTCGATGAACTCGGTGTCCATTATATAGAAGGCGGATGGCCGGGCAGCAATTACAAGGACATTGAATTCTTCGAACGGGTCAAGGAGCTCCCTCTGCAGCATGCCAAAATCAGCGCCTTTGGCAGCACCCGCCGGAAGGGGATTCCCGCCAAGGAGGATACCAATCTCAACCGGATTCTGGAAACCGGTGTCTCCGTGGCTTCGATCTTCGGGAAATCCTGGGACTTCCACGTGGAAACCGCCATTCAGACCACTCTGGAGGAAAATCTGGCCATGATCGCCGATTCCGTCTCTTATTTGAAGAGCCACGGTCTTGAGGTGATTTATCTGGCGGAGCATTTCTTCGACGGGTTCAAGCATAATGAAGCTTACGCCTTAAATACCGTGAAGGCTGCCGCTGCCGCAGGAGCGGACTGTGTAGTCCTCTGCGATACCAATGGAGGGACGCTTCCCGATGGAATTGCCGCTGCCGTTGGCCGTGTTTGCAAGGAGCTAAGCATTCCGGTGGGCATCCACGCCCACAATGATTGCGAGCTGGGCGTAGCCAATACGCTGGCTGCGGTACAAGCGGGTGCACGGCATGTGCAGGGCACCTTCAACGGGCTGGGCGAACGGTGCGGCAATGCCAATCTGTGCTCGGTTATTCCCAATTTGCAGCTGAAAATGCAATACCGCTGCGTCACGGACGACCAGTTGGCCGGTCTGACCCAAACAGCACGTTATATCAGCGAAATTGCCAATATCCATGTTTCCCCCAACCAGCCGTTTGTGGGCGCTTCTGCTTTTGCCCATAAGGGCGGCATCCATGTTTCCGCAATTCTGAAGGCCTCCAGCACCTATGAGCACATCTCTCCGGAGCTGGTGGGCAACAAACAACGGGTGCTGGTATCAGAGCTGGCCGGGCAGAGCAATCTTCTGGCCAAGGCCCAGGATCTGAACCTGGACGTGACCCGCCAGACGGACAAAACCAAGGCCGTTATAGAGCAGATCAAAGCACTGGAGCATCAGGGCTACCAGTTTGAAGGGGCAGATGCTTCCCTGGAGCTGCTGCTAAGAGAAGCCTTCGGAGAACTGGAGCATATTTTCACTTTGGAATCCTTCAAGCTTCTCGTTGAAAAGTCCGGCGACAATCCCTTTTTATCCGAGGCCTTCGTCAAGGTAAGGGTCCACGGGGAATCCATCTTCACCGCGGCAGAGGGCAATGGTCCCGTTAATGCATTGGACAATGCTCTGCGGAAGGCGCTGGTGAAATATTACCCGGCTATTGCCCATATGCATCTGGCAGATTACAAGGTCCGGGTCATCGACGAAAAGGATGCCACCGCCGCCAAGGTACGGGTGTTGATCGAGACCACTGATTATAAGAACAGCTGGAACACTGTAGGGGTGTCCGATAATATTATTGAAGCCAGCTGGCAGGCGCTGGTGGACAGTATCCGGTACGCCCTCATCGGCAAGGAACGCTCCGCGATTGCGGAGGATGCCCCCTTCGGCAAAGCAGGGCTGATTAATCACTAAATGGTGCATAACGAATGCACTGTAATGCTCTATGCTTACACAAAAAACACCGGAACTCCTCCGTCGAGGTTTCCGGTGTTTTTCTATCCTTTTAAATCCCTATCAGCTTCTGCAGCTTCTTCTCCAGCTCCTCGGGGGTGAGCAGGTTGATCACGTCCACAATGTTGCCGTTGGTATCGATGAGGAAGCTGGTGGGAATCACCTGGAACCGGTACTTTTTCGCTGCCTCCAGCTTGTAGTCCAGAAGAACGGGGAAATGGAACTTGAACCGGTTGGTAAAGGCCTTTACCTGGTCAAAGTCATCATTTTCCGTCAAATTAACGGCATATAGATCAAGCTTGTCCTTGTACTTGTCGTACAAGCTGGCCAAAGCAGGGGCCTCTTCTTCGCAGGGGCTGCACCACGACGCCCAAAAATTCAACAGCAGCGGTTTCTCCCGCGGCCCCCCCACCTGATAAGTAGCCCCGTCCAGAGCCGTCAGCTGAAAGGAAGGCGCAGCCATGTTCAGCCGCGGAGCGGCCTCTGCCGGAAGCACGGCCTCGGCCTGTCCGCGTGAGCCGTAATGGTACAGCAATGTCCCCGTGAGCAACAGCCCTACGGCCAGTGCCACGATCCGGTTGCGGTTCATGATGTGCCTCCTGTCCAAAATTCTAGTTCATTAAAATGATTCTAACATGATTGCCGACATCCAGGCCAATTATACCACGCTTCTCCAGCATGACCGAATACCCGTTGGGACAGATTAGGGATATCCCCCACGAGAAGAGGCTGAAACATATATGGAGAAGACGAAGCAAAAGCCCTTGGAGGTTGTGTTTGAAAGCCTGATTAAGGACGACGGCGAGGAGACGGCCGATAAAAAGGAGCCAAATTCCAAGTCCAAGTCTAAAAAAGCGGAAAAAGGCCACGGCTGGCAGTTCGCAGCCATTGCTACCGTCCCATTGGTTCTGGTGCTTGGCAATTCCATGCTGATTCCGATTCTGCCGGATATGGTGCAGGAAATGCAGATTTCCGATTTCCAGTCCAGTCTGGTCATTACCTTGTTTTCCGTTACGGCAGGTTTGTTTATTCCCGTCAGCGGATTTCTGTCCGACCGTTTTTCCCGGAAAGCCGTTATGATTCCTTCTCTTATCGTGTACGGCTCGGCAGGGATTCTAGCCGGCTTCGGAGCCATCTGGGGCTCCTATTCGGTCCTTATTGGCGCGCGGGCCTTGCAGGGTTTGGGTGCAGCGGGGACGGCCCCCATTGCCATGGCGTTGGCGGGGGATCTTTTTAGCGGCGCAACGGAGAGCAAGGCTCTGGGTCTGACCGAAGCCTCCAACGGCACCGGCAAGGTGGTCAGTCCCATATTGGGGGCGGCACTGGCGCTGATCGTCTGGTATCTGGCCTTTTTTGCCCTCCCGGTATTCTGCGCCATCTCCCTTCTGGCCGTGATTTTCCTGCTGAAGGAGCCAGGCCGGGACGGCCCTCCCATGAAGCTGGGGGAGTATACCCACACCACGCTGAAGCTCATTAAAGAAAAAGCCAAATGGCTCCTCACCAGCTATCTGGCAGGAGCATTGGCCTTGTTTGTCCTGTTCGGCGTGTTATTTTATCTGTCACAGATTTTGGAGGAACCGCCCTATTCCATCGACGGGGTTGTGAAGGGGCTTGTGCTGGCTATCCCTCTTTTGGGAATGGTCATCACCTCATACACCACCGGCGCCGTCATCAAAAAGAACGGTATCCTCATGCGCAAGCTAATGCTGATCGGCCTGGCTGTAATGACCGCCTGCTTAACCGCAGCGATCTTCCTGAACGGCAACATCTACTGGCTCATCGGCCTGCTTACGGCCAGCAGTGTAGGCACCGGCCTGCTGCTGCCCTGCCTCAATACCATGATTACCGGCTCGGTGGAAAAGGAGCAGCGCGGCATGATCACCTCCCTCTACAGCAGCTTGCGCTTTCTGGGGGTGGCAGCAGGTCCTCCCTTATTCGAGCTGATGATGAACCGTTCGGACATGCTGGTGTTTATCACCGTATCGGTTCTGGCTCTGATCGCTTTGACCCTGGTGTTCTTCCTGGTCAAACCGGAGGCGGAGGTGGCGTAAAGCCGCTTTCGGCTCCTTTTTTCCGTTCAGACGGCATTGTTTTGATATGGGCGGCGAAATAGTAATGAAGATAAGCTGCCACCACCAGGATAAATAGACGCAGGAACAACAGATCCGTAAGGATAAAAGCCACCGCCAGCATGGTGGAAGCAAAACTTAATATATACACCTTGGTCCTGCGGGGCATGGAGCGGGACTCAATGAAGGACTCCAGATGCTTCTTGTACAGGCCTGTGGATAAGAACCAGCGATTAAACCGCTCCGACCCTCTGGCAAAAAAGAACGCCGCCAACAGCAAAAAGGGTGTGGTGGGAAGCACCGGCACAACCGTTCCAATTGCACCCAGCCCAAAAAAGAAAAAGCCCAAAAACAAAAACAAAATCTTCATGACCACCATCCTACCGAAATTGGAGTATCTTCATTATACTATAAGCTAGGGCGTGTCTGACACGCCCCAAACCCCATTCGGAGGAAGACATGGATATTTTCTTTGAACCGAAGCTCTTTCGGGACCATCACCATCCGGATAGCCTGGCCGCCGCCTGCCGGAAGGTTTACCCCCGAGAATGCTGCGGCATTCTGACAGGGCACAACCGGAATGGCTCCTTATATGTAGAAGGTTTTCAATGTATGCGCAACAGGGCAGCAGATCCGGAATCGGCCTTTGCTTTTGATCCGGCGGAATGGGTGGAGACGGTCTATCGTTATGCTCAGACAGCAACGGGATTATCACTAGTGGGCCTGTTTCATTCCCATCCCAATTCCTCTGCCATCCCTTCTGCCGCGGATATGGACAGCTTATGGGACACGGCGCTGCATCTGATTATTTCTCTCCAAAACAACAATACGCCCGAGCTCCGCTGCTACCTTCCCCGGGGAGGCCGTTCCTGGGAGGAACAGGCCATCAGGTACCGTAGTGGCTGAGATGGGCGTATAAGTCGCCAAGATTGGTAATCTCCTTGGCTGCAATATCCTTTAACATTTTGGCCCACAAATGGGCGGTCATAATGGAGTCCTCCAGCGCATGATGGCGGTGCAGTACCTCCACGTCGTACAGATTCAGCATAGAATCCAAGTCGAAGTGGCTTCGTTTAGGGTGGAGCCACATGCCGATCATCATGGTATCAAGCAGCCTGTGGGACAGGTTTACCTTGGAGGTTTTCCATAATGCTGAATTCAAGAAATGCTTGTCATGTCCGCTGCCATGGGCGATAAGCACCCGGTTGCTGACAAATTCCAGAAAGCCCTTTAGCCCGTCGATAAGATCCGGGGCTCGGCCCGCCATTTCATTGGTGATCCCGGTTAAAGCCACAATCTCATCCGGCACCTGGCGTTTGGGATTGACCAAGGTATAGAAGGTTTCCTCACATACCTGATCCCCCTTCACCAGAATGGCGCCGATGGATAGAATCTCATCCCCGTTATAAGGAGAGAATCCTGTGGTTTCCAAATCAAAAACCACCGCTTCCAGCGTATCCAGCTGCACATCATACAGGGAATTTTTGCGCTGCTCCTTCATGACGGACCGGATAAAGGCCATTTGCTGCGCATTCCGTGAATCGAACATGGATGTGATGGCAGGCGTCAGTCCTCCCATCTTATACAGCTGCCACATTCGGCCTGCAGGTCCCGGATCCTTCATCCGTATCCCTTCTTCCCGTTAAACTTCCCCACAAAGTGAAGTGTATCTCCGAAGCCCATACCGATTCCCGAACCTTCTATATCTCCTCGTCTTGCATTTCTTTCTCTACATATTTATGAAGCTTCTGGCCAACCTTCAAGGCGAATTTCAATTCGTTCTTCCGTTCCTTGGTAAGCTTGGACCCGGGCAGGATGCCTCCAGACTGGTAGAAGCCGTCTTCCAGCTTGGAGGTGGTTAACGAACGCAGCTTGAGCACCGTTAATACCGCCTGGCGCCATTGTTTGATCGCTTCCGGGTCCTCCGCCTTCTGCTCTTCCATCACGGCTAACCTGTCCAAGGTATTGGAGAGGGAGATGCCGTGGCTGATGGCAAGCAGGCGAATCCCGTTCACCAAAGGAATGTACGCACCGTACTTAATATCGATCCCGCCCATATCCTCCCCGAACCGTTCGGGTATCAGATTCCCCAAGACACCCAAGGAAATCTTGCGCCGGAGGGTATTGCGGAGCATATGCACCAGCAGTCTGCGGTCGGAAGCCACCCGGTCCAGCACCAATCGCTTCAGGCTTTCGCCAAGCCTCTGGTCTCCGCTGATGCAGCGGGAATCGGCAATAATCAGGATATACCGGATATTCTCCCAGTTGGGCTCATCCAGCCAAGCATTGATGGTGGCATACCAGTTGTCCGCACTTTGTGTCCATGCCGGATTGCTGCTCATCACATCCCCTTCACAGGGAGGATAACCCAACTGGAACAACACCTTCACAATCTCCGATCCCAGCCGTTTAAAAAAAGCATCCACCGCTTCCTTCATGAACGCTTCCGGCTCTTCATAAATCAGGCCGCTATCCTGGTCGCTCCACAACGTCTGCTCGCGGCGCCCGCCGCTGCCGAACAAAACAAAGGCGTATGGAAGCGGTGGGGTTCCCAATCCCGCCTGTTGCAGGTTGTCCTCCGCTTTTTTTACGGCAAACTGAATCAGAGCGTCATGGACTGTATTGATCCAGTCGTTCCAATCCCCGGGAAATGCGTCAAGGGGCTGCGCCAGGAGCTTCTCATGGATTTGGTCTCGCAATCCGCGCAATGTATCGGGGTCCGAGCTGCGCGCAATGGTCTTACGAATCTCCTCCAGATGGAGTTCCATAGACATTGTCCCCTTCCGTCTTTAGCCCTAAAACAGAATCAGAAGGTAACGGCCCCGGTTGGGAGCCACCTCCTGATTCCATTTTAACATAGATGGATTATTTCTAGCGGCCCGATGATTCCAGCTGGATCAGCCTGTTACGTTGTAGCCTGTGCCAGCTTTCTTCATTTGTTCCGGATAGCCGTAGGAGCCGTGTTCGCTCAAGTCCAGACCGATCACTTCCTCCTCTTCGGTTACGCGGAGGCCAATTGCCTTCTTGATGAGCCACAGGGCTGCGAAGGATACTACGAATGCGAATACGCCGGAGGTGATCACACCATAAAGCTGAACCACCAATTGATCAACGCCGCCGCCATAGAACAGACCCGCTTTACCTACACCAACCTTCTCAGCCAGTTCACCTGTTGCGAAGAAGCCGGTGGAAATGGTACCAATGATACCGGCAACGCCGTGAACAGAGAGTACGCCGACCGGATCGTCAACCTTAACCTTGTCGAAGAACTTCATAGTGAAGTACATCAGACCGCCTGCGACGATACCGATTACCACAGCCGCCCAAGGTTCGACGAATGCACAGGATGCAGTGATTGCTACAAGACCTGCCAATGCGCCGTTCAGCATAGTCGGGATATCAGCTTTGCCAAGGAAAATCCAGGATACAATCAAAGCGGCTACTGCGCCTGCGCCGGCAGCCAGTTGGGTATTGAATGCAACATAACCGAAGAAACCATCGCCTACAGCAACCGTGGAGCCGGCGTTGAAGCCGAACCAGCCTACCCACAGCAGCAGTACGGATACAGTGGAGAATACTTGGTTGTGGCCTTGAATAGCGTTCACAGTGCCATCCTTGTTGTACTTGCCGATACGGGGCTTAAGCAGGATTGTAGCTGCCAGAGCCGCTGCTGCGCCGGTTAAGTGAACAACCGTGGAGCCTGCAAAGTCTTGTTTGCCGTGGGAAGCCAACCAGCCGCCGCCCCAGATCCAGTGTGCAATAACCGGGTAGATGACAACGCCGAAGATAATGGTGAAGATCAGGTACACAGACAGCTTGGCGCGTTCTGCGAAGCCGCCCCATGCGATGGAGAGGGAAACTGCCGCAAAAGCCAGTTGGAAGAGGAAGAAGATAGAGGTACCGGCGATGCCGCCTTCCACAATCTTGCTGGGGTTAAAGAAGGCTTCGGACAAACCGCCCAGGAGGGAGGTGCCTTCGGTGAAAATCAGACTGTAGCCCACTGCCCAGAAGACCAGGGTGCAAAGGCCTGTTGCAAAGATGGTTTTGCCGGCTACGTGACCGGCGTTCTTCATGCGGGTGGAGCCAACTTCGAGAAGAATAAATCCCCCTTGCATGAGCAGAACCAGAACCGCTGCAACCATTACCCACAAGCTGTCCAGCGAGAGGCTCACAGTAGCCACCGGATCATCTGCTGCAAAAGCCAAGGTTGGGAATAATAAGCTCATGATACCCGTTGCATAAAGCATTTTCTTTACCATACTAACCAACACCCTTTCTTTAATGTCATGTTTTTTAACATCTTATGAAATTCTTAATGTCATTATATACGGGTATGTTCCGTTTGACAACAACTAATTTTTCAAAAAACGAAAAATTAACGTATCAATTCTGATAATAATTCGTGTTTTCTTAACATATGGGATGTTAGAGTACATGCATTGTACTATTTACCATATGTTAGGACGCTCGGAACATTCCAATCTATATAAATCTGACATGAGATCACGAATATTCAATTATTCCGTTCAAGCGCTTTATTCATGTCAGGTTTTCGCTTATAATTAGATTTTCAACCTCGTTTACCGATCTATAATGTAGCTCTTCCAAAAGCATAACGTTTTACTGTACGGTTTTTGTGGTGTACAATAGAAGATGGAGGTGATCCCAATGGAAGAACGGACTCTCTACCGGGTAGGGGAATTGGCGAAGCTGACCGGTGTCAGTCAGAGGACCATCGATTATTACACGCATTTGGGATTAATCCATCCCATCAAACGGGCCGATAATAACTACCGCTACTATAATGATGAAACCATCCACCGTTTGAAGCGTATTGAATCGTTGAAGCAGGAGAAGCTCACCCTGGAGGAAATCAAGGCAAGCCTGGATCGTTTGGACCGGATAACCGGGGAAGCAAGTGTGGCAGATAAACTGACAGATCTTCAGCTCCACATGCAGCAGCTTCTGAAGGAAGTCAAGGAAATCGAACCGATCCTGGAGCAATTGAAGCCTAACCAGGCGAAGAACTTTTTCAAGCTGATTACACCAGCCGGAATCGCCTGCTTGGAAGCCCTGCTTGTCCTCTTCGGCAAAGATCCCTTTTAGGGCAGTACGCACACCCTTGGGCGTGTTTGCAAACTCCGAGGGGAGCAGCTAATACCCAAATTTTCGTTCCAGGCAAGGCACTTTCGTGAAGGCGTACCGGGGGTACGTCAAGCGGAAGTAACGATGCAAGGGACGAAAAGGCGGTGAAAGATGCCCTCAAGCGAGTGTGCAAACACGGCCTAGCATGGCTTACCGCTAACCACATTTACCGCAAACAAAAAAAGGAGTGAGGCACGATGCTGTTTACCCCATGGACGCCCCTGATACTGCTGGCTTTTGGCCTCAGCATATGGGCGCAGTTCCGAGTCAAAGGCACATTCGCCCGGTTTGGCCAGGTTCCCGTCAGTACGGGCATGACCGGCTACGAGGCGGCAAGACGGATGCTGGATGACGCAGGCCTGTACAACATCCCCATCGAACCCGTACCGGGACAGCTGTCCGACCATTATGACCCTATCGCCAAAACAGTACGCCTCTCCGAGGCTGTATACTACGGAAACTCCATCTCCTCCGTCAGCGTCGCCTGCCATGAAGTGGGCCACGCTATCCAGGACAAGGTCCGGTACCCGATGCTGGTGGCGCGCCACCGGATGTTCCCGGTTGTCAACTTTGCCAGCGGCATTGCACCGCTTCTGTTAATCGGAGGGTTCCTCTTCAAATTCAGCGGCCTGATTCTCCTGGGCATCATCTTCTTCAGCGCCGCAGTCCTGTTCCAGGTCGTCACCCTGCCGGTGGAGTTTAACGCCTCTACCCGGGCCAGAGACAACATGGTGGCACTTGGCTTCATCCGCAACGACGAAGAAGGCTTCGCCGCCAAGGTGCTCAACGCAGCAGCCCTGACCTATGTCGCGGCAGCCGTTATGAGCATCCTGCAGCTCCTGGAGTACATTTGGATCTTCAACCGCTCGGACGATTGATTCGCGCTCGTTGGAGCTTATTCGGTGGACAGTGATGAAATAACGGAAACGCGTTTCCGTTATCTCCCCCAAAACCTAATAAAAAGAGCATTAGCGGAAACAGTTTTCCGTTAATGCTCTTTTTTATTGCGTGAAGCAGAATAAAATCCTGCAATAACGGAAATCTCCTTCCGTTATTCACCCAATGGATAAGGCAAACTCTCTTTAGCGGAAAATAGCTTCCGCTATTATGTCAGGCTTACATTTCACCTCAGATATTTGGATAATCTCTCATCCTTATTTACCTTATACCTGCGGACCCGATGGTTGCCTGACAAGGGTACCAGCAACCCTTTGGTTACCAAGGATTTCAACCATTTTCTTGCCGTCCGTTCGCTAATTCCCAGTTCTTCCGCAACCTTGCCGGGAACAAGCTCCTCTTGCTGAATGGCAATATGAAGAATAAACCGCTCCAAGTCAGCTAATCGATATTTTTGATCATACCCTTCAAACCACTTTCCCTGAACCTGCTGCAGCGTCCGCTCACACAGCCTCGGCCTGTCTTTCACATCATCATAGGAGAACCGGATGACAATCCAATCATCCAGCACCAAATCATTCTGCCGCTGTATTTGATCGGCATACTGCCACCTGCTGACATCCCGCTGATGCGGCCCATACCCATCGATCTCAATGCAGATCCGGTATGGGCTTCTTACCCAGGCAAAATCCAGAAAGCGGCTGCCTCCCTTAAAATCCGTCACCTGATACTCCGGAATCAAATCATCAAACTGCCCAAAGCCCGGCCACCACACCTGCTCCAGAAACAATCGTTCCGCATGGCCATGTCCTTCATCCAAACGCCGTAAATCCTCGCCACTCCTCCCTTTTCTGTGTTTGCTCATAAAGGCTTCATACGCTTCCCGAAAAGCCATGTGACTCTCCCCTTCCGGCAAAAACAAAGCCGCTGCATCCCCTTTTTATGAGAAGGAGACCAGCGGCGTGTGCTTCACGACCATATGTGGTTTACGTGCTTTACAAGCCTATTTTACCTTGAAAAAATATGGCCTGCAACAGCATCCGGCAAGGAGTCACATATTTAGGATCGGTAGCGGATGTACCCCTCACCCCAGCTTGAAGTAGTTCATAAGGAAGCTGCGGAACAGCTCCGCCACCGGTGTCAGCTTTTCTTCCTTGCGCCGGACCAGGCCGATGGTACGGGTCACCTTGGGTTCGCTGATGCGGATTTTGGCCGGCTCCAGCGGGCTGATCTCCGTCAGCGCCATCTCCGGCAGCAAGCCCACTCCCAGCCCCGCGGCCACCAGACCGCGGATGGTGTCCGTCTCCTCTCCCTCGAAGCCGATCTGCGGCACAAAACCCGCGGCGCGGCAGCCGTCCAGCACAATGGACCGCAGCGAATACGCGTCACTGAACATCACGAAGGGATCGCCGCTCAGCTCGTCCAGCCGGATCTCCTCCCGTTCCGCCAGGGGATGGTTCACCGGCACCACTGCATACAGCTCCTCCGTAAGCAGCAGCTCCCCGGTAACCTGGTCGTGGGATTCGGGAAACGGGGAAACGAAGGACAAATCAATCTCCCCGCTGATCACATCCCGCAGAAGACTGGAGTACGTTCCCTGCCGCAGGCGGAACTTCACGCCAGGATGCTCCTTGCGGAATTGGGCGACCACCGTGGGCAGCAGGCTGATCCCCATGCTGTGGGGAAACCCGATGCGCACCTCGCCCAGCTCCGGATCGAGAAACTCGCGCACCTCCCGGACTGCCCGCTCCAGGTCGGTAAATATATTTTCCACCCGGTCCAGAAACAGCTTGCCTACCGGGGTCAATTGCAGATTACGTCCCTTCTGTACAAACAAAGATACCCCCAGCTCCTGCTCAAGCTGGTGAATCTGGCGGCTGACGGCGGACTGGGCCACATGAAGCTCCTCGGAAGCCTGGGTCACATGCTGCTTTTGCGCAACCTTGATAAAGTAGTGCAGTTGTCGAAGCTCCACGGCAGCGATCCTTTCAAAAAAAGTTTTTGTCGAACTGTGACATTTATCATTTCTTAATTGGACAAGTCCATCATAGCCATATTATAATGAAAAAAACGTTTTTTTGATACAGGAGGAAGAAACTAATGGCACAGGCTACCTTTAAAGGAAATCCCCTTACTCTCGCAGGCAATACGGTGAAGGTGGGCGACAAAGCCCCTGATTTCACATTGAACAAGGATCTGGTTACTGAGGTTTCTCTCAAGGACTACACAGGCAAAATCAAGCTGATCAGCGTTGTCCCTTCCCTGGACACAGGAGTCTGCGACGCCCAAACCCGCCGCTTCAATGAAGAAGCCGTTAAGCTGGGTGATCAAGTGGTGGTCTTAACCGTTAGCGTGGACCTGCCCTTTGCCCAAGCCCGCTGGTGCGGTGCCGCAGGCATTGAGAATGTCATTACCCTCTCCGACTACAAGAAACACTCCTTCGGCAAAGCCTACGGCGTGCTGATCGAGGAATTCCACCTGCTCATGCGCTCCATCTTCGTGATCGACGCCAATGACACCGTACAATACGTGGAGTATCTTGGCGAAATGACCGATCATCCCAACTATGAAGCAGCCGTGGAAGCCGTCCGTAAGCTCATCTAATCGTCCGGGCTTGGCCAACAGGACAAACCGGTTTTTAAGGACACAGAAAAACAGCGGGGGAATTTCAATTCTTCCGCTGTTTTTGTTGTGGAGCAGGCCGGCCTAGGCCGTGTTTGCAAACCCGCTTGAGGGCATCTTTCACCGCCTTTTCGTCCCTTGCATCGTTACTTCCGCTTGACGTACCCCCGGTACGCCTTCACGTAAGTGCCTTGCCTGGAACGAAAATTCGGCCAAATCTGCTCCCCTCGGAGTTTGCAAACACACCCTAGCAGCTGTATCCGCTTTATATTTTGTATGGAGCCAGCTTCCGGTCAAGCTCCCTGTAAATTTCCAGAATTATGCGATAATTGGAGCCGAGATCTCCCATCGAACCACGCGAAGCGGAATAAATATCCACTGCTGATTTGCTGGGCCCCAGATCGAATACAGTCAGCGTAATGTCCTGTGTCCGGCCTGTAATGGTTCTGCGCTCCAATACAATCTCGCCCACATTGGGAACCTCATGGAGTAGCTTATACCCGTTCATTTTCTTTAGAGTCGATACGACTTCATCCCATGCCTTGGCTTTCGGCAGCTTGTAGTGTTTGGTTTTCAAGGCCGGGTCCTTGGCCTTCTCTCCGGTCAGCTCATGACTGCGGATGATGCCGATCAAGGTTCTCTTAAGCAAAACGCGAATCCCCCTTTTGGTAAATCGGAATGAAGCAAAATCCTCAAGTTCTGACCTTTCTATATTACCACTCTTTTGGGCACAGCAAAAGAGGTGATTGAAAATGCTTATGAAAACCTGTGTCAGGATATAGGTTCAATCCGGATTTCGCCCAGCAAGGCTCTCATATCGTTCAGATTGACGCCGCCTGCCTCTTCCGTGAGGGCATTGGCCGCTCCCGTTGCCGCTGCCATACGGATGATTTCCTCCACTGGCGTTCTCCGGTAATATCCTGCACACATAGCGCCGACAAAAGCATCCCCACAGCCTACTACATTCACTGCCTTCAGGACCGGAACATGTACCCGGAACAGCTGACCGTCTATTCCTACCACGGCACCGCGTTCGCCCAAGGTCGCCGCCACACAGGAAATCCCTTTGTCCGCAAGACGCTGGACCGCTTCATAAACATCCTCATCCGACTCGGCTTTCCGGCCAAGAACGGCAGCCAGCTCATCCTCATTGGGCTTCACACAGGTGGGACGGGCTTCGATTCCAGCAAGCAAGGCCTCGCCGCTGGCATCCAGAATGGAGATGATCCCCTCATGATGGGCCATCTCAATAAAATCGGCATACAGCGTCACCGGGGTCCCCTCCGGCATACTGCCGCAAATCGCCAGCACCGAGGAGGAAGCCACCGACGCCCGAACCTTATCCCGGATCGCCAAAACATCATCCGCCTCAATCTGGGGGCCACTCTCCAGAATCTCCGTGGTTTTTCCCGAAAAGCGGTCAATAATGTTGAGACTCACTCTGGACTCTCCGTCTATGCGCACAAAATCGTGAAGGAGCCCCCGTCTGGAAAGCTCCGTCTCAATAAATGATCCGTTAAACCCGGCTACAAATCCTGTTGTCAGAACAGGGCAGCCCAAATCATGGGCCACCCGCGCTGCATTGATGCCTTTGCCGCCGGGAAAACACCGCATGTCAGGAACCCGGTTAACCATCCCGATCCGGAGATCTCCTACAAAGCAGGTTTTATCCATCGTGGCATTTAATGTTACTGTGGTAATCATAGGATTGCCTAACCTTTAAGGAAATGCTTCATTTCCCGGCTTAGCTGGGATTCCTCTTGAAGGGGAAGCTCTACTGTGCGGAAAAGATTCCAGGTTTCGGTATGAGCGGTTGTTTGACCGGGAGCAAGCTGCACCAGCGGGCCCAAGCTCTCCAATTCCAAGAAATGATCGTTTACATAGGCTTCGAACGAAACGCCGAAGTCAGGATATGCAGCTTCAGGCTGATGCTTGTAATACTTCACAAACAGGTTGCCTTCATTATAATAAGCCGCCCAGCCGTTTTCATTGTTGGTACCAATCTTGAACGGAGTCGGGCCGTCCGCCTGGCGAAGCAGGATATAATCCTCCCCCCAGGTGACGCGCGGATCATTCATCCGGCTATATGGCCAGAGGGCAAGAATCCGATTGCCCAGCAGGCCGGTTTCCCGTTTAACCTGGGGAATGACCGCCGTGCCACCCTTGGCCATAACAGACAACGCCCATGGAGCCAATTCCACTGTCCATGCTCCGGTATTGGCAATCCGGTGATGGACTGTCACTTCCCCGCTGTCATCCATGGAAATTTCCATTTCCTTCTGCAGATGGTTCCACTTCTCAGCGGAAGGTGTCAATACCACTCCTGTTTCTGTCGCACGCCAGGCCACCGGCTCATTGTCCGGATAATAGCTGCGGGGATGAGCTTCCGGGCTGGTCCACAGACGGTGTCCGCCGTAAATAAACCAGGTATCCTCAACACCCTCGTACTGCACCGGATTGGTGATGGCGCGCTCTGTGTCTTCCTTGAACAGATTCGCCTGCCCCTTAAAACCGTACCGGATAACGCGGGGGCCCAGGTCCACAGTCGCGACCACATCTACAATGCCGTTGGATATCTCAACGCAGTTGCCCCACCCGCCGTAAGTGATTGTCTTCACCGTAATTGCCATGTTTATCGTGTCTCCTTTTAAGCGAAAGAGAATTACACCCTGCGAAAGCCCATATGCTCCATAAACCGGTCATAAGCGGCCATTCCCGCTTCCGTACGCTTGTATACACCGGCATCAGCCAGCACCGCGGCGAACTTCAGTCCCACCTCACGCTGCATAGCGGCCGTTGCTTCCTGCTCGTTCAGAGAGGAGCCGTAACGGGTGATCAGCTCACCGATCCACTCGGCATGTTTCGACAATGGATGCTCATTCTTATTCCATTCGCCATCGGCACCCCATTCTCCTTTTAAAATTCCAGCAATTTCATCAAGCTCTTGAAGCAGCCGTCCCGGAAGCACGGCAAGCCCCATCACCTCGATCAGGCCGATGTTCTCCTTCTTGATGTGGTGCAGGTTGGCATGGGGGTGGAAAATACCCATAGGATGCTCCTCGGAGGTCCGGTTGTTGCGGAGCACCAGGTCCAGCTCGAATTCTCCGTCACTGTTGCGGCGGGCAATAGGCGTGATGGTGTTATGGGGCACAGGCGCCTTGTTCTCTCCCGCGGATTCCGCGAAAATTCCTGCCGCCGCATCCGTATAGCACCGCCAGGTATCCAGCAAGGAACTGGCCAGTTCCACCAGCTGCTCCTTGTTTTTACCGGAAATGCGGACCACGGACATAGGCCACTTGACGCGTCCGATTTTGACACCGGGATAAGCTTCCGCTTGGTAGGTTTGCTCCACAGGAGCTTTTTCCATAGGGAAGATGTGCCTTCCGCCCTGGAAGTGGTCATGGCTTAGGATCGAGCCGCCCACAATGGGCAGATCTGCATTGGAGCCGATAAAATAATGGCCAAATTGGCCGATGAAGTCCAGAAGCCGCACGAAGGTCCGCTCCGAGATCTGCATGGGCGTATGCTCGGCGTTGAAAATGATGCAGTGCTCATTGTAGTACACATAGGGCGAATATTGGAAATACCAGGGGTTGCCCTCCAGCTTCAGCGGGATCACCCGATGGTTCTGGCGTGCAGGGTGGTTCAACCGCCCGGCATACCCTACATTCTCCACACAAAGCAGACACTTGGGGTATTTGCTCTGGGGAAGTGCCCGCTCGGCGGCAATTTCCTTGGGGTCCTTCTCCGGTTTGGAGAGGTTGATGGTTATCTCCAGATCACCGTATTCCGTCGGCGCAGGCCAATAGCCGTTTTTGCGGATGCGGTCCATACGGATGTAGTTGGAATCGATGGACAGCTTGTAGAAGCGGTCCGTCGCCTCCTCCACCGAACGGCTGCCGGCGGTTTCCCAGAACTCCCGGGCCACCTCGGATTGGCGGGGCATCAGCAGGCCCATAATCCGGGCATCCAGCAGATCCCGGTACCCGGTTGTATTGTCCGGCAGAATCCCCTTGTCTGCGGCATAGTCCAGAATCCGGCCAAGAATAGCCGGGCTCTCCTCCCGCACCTCAGACAGCGGCCCCTCATAGGGCTCCGCCACCTGAAGCAGATCCAAAAGGCCGTTGACGGCAACAATATCGTCGCCTTCACCCAGCATGCCGTTTTCAACTCCAAAACGGACCAATAACGCGATATCCTGCGCAATGTTGTAGGACATGGATGCTCTCTCCTTATTTAGCGTATCCGTTCGGATGGGCTTCATGCCATTTCCATGCGGTTCCGATGATGTATTCCAGATTATCGAACTTCGGTGTCCAACCCAGCACATCCTTGGCCTTTTGGGAGGAGGCGATCAGCACTGCAGGATCTCCCGCGCGGCGGCCCTCCACCTTCACGGGAATGGGGTGTCCGGTTGCCTTGCGTGCTGCCTCAATTACGGCGCTAACGGAATAACCGGTGCCGCTGCCCAGGTTGAACACATTGCTTTCGCCGCCGTTGCGCAGGTAATTAACAGCCTTCAGATGGGCATCCGCCAGGTCTGTGACATGCAGGTAATCCCGGATGCAAGTGCCGTCCTCTGTCGGATAGTCATCGCCATAAACAGAGATGAACGGCCGTTTTCCCAATGGGACCTCGAGAATCAGCGGGATCAGGTGGGTTTCAGGATTGTGGTCTTCCCCGATTTTGCCGCTTTCATGAGCGCCGCAGGCGTTGAAGTAACGCAGGGACACATATTTTACATTATGGGCGATATCGAACCATTTCATCATTTTTTCCATCGCCAGCTTGGTTTCACCGTAGGTATTCGTGGGGAAGGTGCGGTCGGATTCCAGAATCGGCACATTCTCCGGCTCGCCGTAAGTGGCTGCGGTGGAGGAGAAGACAATTTTGCTGACACCGTATTCGTTCATTTTTTCCAAAAGGCAAAGAGTTCCGTACACGTTGTTGTGATAGTATTTGGCCGGGGCCTTCATGCTCTCGCCCACCAGGGAGTTAGCGGCAAAGTGAACCACAGCGTCGATGGTGTTTTCCTTAAATACCGTATCCAAAAAATCCTTGTCCCGGATATCGCCTACATACAGCTTGCCGCCCAGCACAGCGTCCTTATGCCCTTGGTACAAATTATCGACAATGACTACCTCTTCGCCTGCAGTGATCAATTCTGCCACTGTATGGGAACCGATATAGCCGGCTCCTCCCGTTACCAATACTGCCATGTGGATACACTCCTTTTTTTCTATATAAATGGGTTGTACTTGCCATGAATGTTTTTCCGGGGGCTCCCCCGAAAGTAATCGGATTAAGCTTCAGAGCTTCGCTTCACTTTTGGGGGACTAGTTTTGGGGGAAATACTCGCTTGCGCCGTCCCCGATATCTGCTACGTAGAAATCCGCCTTGTAGTCGGTCCGTTCGCCATAGGCCTTGCCGACCTTCTCGATGAACTCCTCCACCTTATCCTCACGGACCAGGGAAACCGTACAGCCGCCGAAGCCTGCACCTGTCATCCGGGAGCCCAGCACACCTTCAATCTTGAGTGCTTCCTCCACCATAACATCCAGCTCCTTGCAGGTCACCTCATACAGCTCCCGCAGGGAAATGCCGGATGCAGTCATAAGCTCGCCGAAACGGACCAGATTATTCGCCTTCAATGCTTCCACGGATTTCAGCACCCGGTCGATTTCCTCCACGACGTGGCGGGCACGCATCAGCACAATCACATCCTTGATCAGATGGGCATTGGCTTCGAATTGCTCCAGGGTAAGCTCACCCAGCAGCTTCAGGTCGGGGAAAGCAGCCTGCAGGTCGATTACCGCCTGTTCACATTGGGCCCGGCGGGTATTGTATTCGGAGTCTACCAGCCCGCGGCGCTTGTTGGTATTACCGACGACAATTTTGTAGCCCTTGGCCTGGAAAGGCACCAGCTGATATTCCAGCGTGCTGCACATCAGAAGCACCGCATGATCCTTCTTGCCGTTAGCGATGACGAATTGGTCCATAATGCCGCATTGGACACCCATAAATTGATTTTCTGCTTCTTGGGCTGCCAAAGCCAGCTGTACCCGGTCAATAGGATGTCCTTCCATGGTCATAAAGCCGATAGCGGTTGCCAAATGGATGGACGCGGAGGAGGAAAGTCCTGCCCCGTTGGGGATTTCGCCATGGTACAGCACGTCGTAGCCGCCGAAGGTGAAGCCCCGCTTGGCCAGATGAACCAGAATGGACTTGGGATAATTGCCCCAGTCATGGGCTTCTTCATAAACCGCGTCCTTCAGCTTAAAATCCACCTGCAGCTCAAAGTTGGTGGAGGCCAGACGAATAACATCGTCCTCCCGCTTGCGGATCAGCATGAAGGTGCCGAAGGTCAGGGCAGCCGGAAAAACGTAGCCGCCGTTGTAGTCTGTATGCTCGCCGATCAGGTTAACCCGGCCGGGGGCGAAGAACACCCGGATATCTGCCGCGCTGCCGCCGTGCAGCTCCACAAAACGCTGCTTCAATTGCTCCACATTTGCCATGGATGATCATCCTTTTTATTAAGTATTGTATTGATTGGGATTGCTGAAAACACTGCGCAGGATCAGGGTGGCGGCGCCGATAATGCCGCAATCGTCCCCCAGCCCGGCTGGCCCGATATAGATATGCTCGATATTATGCTGCATGGACCGGTTGGCCACTTCCTCCCTGATACCTTGGAAAATAAAGTCCCCGCCGTTGGCAACGCCGCCGCCGATCAGCACCATCTCGGGGTTCAGCAGATTGATAACCAGGGACAGTGCACCGCCGATATGCCGGCCCGCCTGATCCAGCAAACCGATGGAGAACTCATCACCCTGCAAGGCTGCCTGGTGAATCAGTTCGCCTGTAATGACATCAGGCTCACCGTTACTGAGCTGTGCCAGCAGCGGCGCCATCCCTCTGTGCACGGCCGTCCGGGCGATGTCCTCCAGAGCGGGACCGGAAGCAGCGGTGGATAGGCAGTCCGTTTTGCCGCAGAAACAGGGCTTTTCCTGGTGGCTGGCGATGCGGATATGACCGATCTCCCCTGCCCCGAAGTGGGCCCCCTTCAGGAGCTCGCCGTTGAGATAGATGCCGGACCCGATACCTGTTCCGATATTCAGGAAGAAAAAGTTAGAGACGGACTGGGCCTTGCCAAACCACTTCTCACCCAAAGCCATGGCACGCGCATCATTATCGATGGAGACGGGAAGCCCGAACTGCTCGCTGAACAGCTGGGCGACCTCGACATTCTTCCATTGAAAGGCCGGGGCAAAAAGTGAAATCCCCCGGTCGGGATCCACCAGCCCGTGGATGCCCATACCGATGCCGAGAATCCGTTCGGCGGCTATTTCCGAAGCATCCAGCACGTTACGGATAGCTTGCCCGATGATGCCCATAATCTCTTCCGGCTCGGATGCTCCTCCAAAAGGAAGCGTGCTTTTGCAGCGGATATGACCTTCCAAATCCGTAATGCCTACAGCGACATCGGTGGTTCCCATATCCACACCGACCACATAATACGCCTCGGGGTTCAGCTCCAGCAGGAGCGGCTTCCGCCCGCCGCTGGACACGCCGATCCCGGTTTCCCTCACCAGTCCCAGCTCCATCAGCCCTGCAGTATTGCTGGATACAGTGGCGGGGTTAAGCCCTGTAATCTTGGAGATTTCCGCACGGGAGATCGGCCCCTTGGTACGGACAATCTGGAGAATGGTCGAGGTATTCATGTCCTTGATCAGACTTTTGTTGGCGGTATTAAATGTTTCCATAGACACCTACTTTCTTTATTGACTAAATAAAGTATCTGTTGAATCCATTTTAGCAGTCTGGCCGGGATTATACAATAGGTTTTGTGAGGCGCTCTCAAAAAAGTTTTCCGCTAAAAATCTAAGTTTATTCATTTAACAAACTATGTTATAATGAAGCTCAAATCATCACTTTTACAAGGAGCACGATACGATGAATTATTTCTTGGGCATTGATCTCGGCACTTCTGCCGTCAAGTGCATTCTGGTGGCTGAGGACGGCTCTGTCGCCGGCAGCCACAGTGAAGAATACCCGCTCCTGCAGCCACATCCCGGTTGGGCAGAGCAGCATCCCGAGGATTGGTGGAATCAGTCCGCCGCCTGCATTCGCGGCCTTCTGGCCAAAACAGGAATTCCCGCAGCGCAAGTGGCCGGGGTTGGTTTGTCCGGGCAGATGCACGGCTCGGTATTCCTGGATGAGGAGCTGAAGGTGGTACGCCCCGCTCTTTTGTGGTGCGACCAACGTACCGAGGCCGAATGCACCTGGATTGAAGAAACCATCGGCAAGCAAAGGCTTGGCGAGCTGACCGGCAACAAAGCGCTGACCGGCTTCACCGCGCCGAAGGCGGTTTGGCTGAAGCGGAATGAACCCGAGCTGTTCGAACGCACCCGTCATCTGATTTTGCCCAAGGATTATGTAAGACTTCATCTGACAGGCAAGCTGGGGATGGATGTGGCAGATGCCAGCGGTACCCTCCTGCTGAATGTGGCCAAGCGGGCTTGGTCCCAAGAAGTGGCTGACGCTCTGGGTATTCCCTTCGAATGGCTGCCGCCTCTTTATGAAAGCAATGACATTGCTGGCCACTTGCTGCCTGAAGCGGCTGAAGCTACAGGCTTGGCTGCCGGTACTCCCGTAGTTGCCGGTGGCGGGGACCAAGCCTGCGGCGCTGTAGGGGTAGGCGTGGTGAAGAAGGGTATTGCTTCCGTTGCCTTGGGCACCTCCGGTGTGGTTTTCGTACATGACGAGGAATGCCATATGGACAGTGAGTTCCGACTCCACTCCTTCTGCCATGGTGTGCCCGGCAAGTGGCACCGGATGGGAGTTATGCTCTCCGCCGGCGGCTCCTTCCAATGGTGGCGCAACCAGTTCGGCTACGAGGAGCTGGAGAAGGCAGCCAAGGAAGGCCGAGATGCCTACGAATATCTGACTGCCCTGGCGGAAACCGCTCCTATCGGCAGTGAGGGCCTTCTGTTCCTGCCGTATCTCACCGGCGAACGCACACCCCACCCCGATCCGCGGGCACGCGGCGCTTTTATAGGCTTGAACCTGCGGCATACCAAAGCCCACCTGACCCGTGCGGTGCTGGAAGGCATCACCTTCGGCCTGCGGGATTCCCTGGAGCTGATGAAGGAATCCTCCGTGGAGATCAGTGAGCTGCGTGTCAATGGCGGCGGCGCAAGAAGTCCCTTCTGGCGGCAGATGATCGCCGACATTTTCGGTTACCCGGTGGTGACGGTGAACTCCACCGACGGCCCGGCTTACGGCGCAGCCGTGATGGCTGCTTCCGGTGTGCTTAACCGCGACATCTCCACCTTGTGTGAGGAATGGATTCGCGTGGAGCACAGAACCGAGCCTAACCCGGACAACAGCGCCCGCTACGAAGCGTATTACAAGCTTTACCGCAGCATGTACCCGACCCTGCGCGACTCCTTCCACCAACTGAGCGCGTTGGCTGTCCAGCAATAATATGCAAGCCCGGCTTTCCCTGTTTGGGAGGCCGGGCTTTATTATTGTGCTGCTTACTGACTCTAACGGACCCAGGAGCCTGTATTTCGCCATAAACACCCTTTTTGCCATTCTTTCGGACTCAGCTTCCGCTATTCCGGCCAAAACAGCACTTTGGTCAGCCCGCATACCCGAATAACGTCCCCTGAGTCCGCAAACGGCGCATAAATCATCTTTTTACCCAAATAAAGGATCTACGGTCCACAAGAGCACAACATTCGCCATCGGAAGGTAAAACTAAGTCCGACCAGTCCCACAATCCTCTATGCCCTTCAAACACCATACGTCCCCATCCCGTTCATCTCCATCCACCTGCCCTTGCAATCTGTACGATCTGTCCTCATCTCCAGCGCCCTCCATGAAACACCAAAAACTCCTTCCGAAGAAGGAGTTTTTGGGTTACCCGCCTATGCCGTCCAGTCCTCTATGCTTCAAACCCGCTCTCGCAGGTGGGTGACCGCAGCCGCGCTTTTGAAGTCCCCCGCATCAGGGGGGCAGGTCAGCCGCACGACAATCTTGATCTCCCTAGAAACATTCATTGGTTCAAAACAATGGAGGACCAATACGCACATCGCAGGAATGTGTCTTTATTATAATCTCCGCTGAAGCAAAAGTAAAATATCAGAATATACCTACAGTTTGGTCGGTGCGTTCAGCTCGTCCTCTTCGGCTTCTTCCAGCTCTCCGGCCTTTTCCTTGGCCTTCTCGGCCTTGTCCTGCAGCCGTTGGAACCCGCGGTAGAAATACCAGAAGGTCACGAAGGCGCTGACGCTGCCCATGAAGAAGGGGATCAAAAACGTGTACCGGGTGCTGATATACACAATTACCGCATTGGTAGCCAGGATCCCGATGGAGGTGAACGGCTGTCCCATAGTCATTATAAACGCATTCTTCACCAGTTGAAGCAGCTTCATATGAAAATGGACCATCAACGAAAAGAAATTCAACAATGCGCCGACATACACGACGCCAAAGGAGATAAACAGAAACGACAGCCAGCGCAAAGCATTGGTCTGGGAGGAATAAAACCGGATACAGACAATCAGCAGAACGCCGATGACCAGAAACAGCAGGCCGCCCAGCATGGCTTGTTTGTAATTTTCTTTATAACAACGGAAATAGGTTTTGAACAAAGGAACATCCGTATCCCCCATCACCCACTTGCGGGCAACACCGTACATTGCCACTGTGGCGGGAATCAATGTAAACGGACACAAAATTGCGATTATCCATAAAGAAGAAAGCATAACATCCACAGTCATTTCCGGCGATGCCAGCATGGTCAGCAGCATAAAAAAGACCGGGATGGAACAAATCACCCACAAAATATTGATGGCGCTCAACCGCATAATCCATTCCGATACACGGTAGAACCCGCCCATAATGCCCCGCATTTCCAAAAGAAGCTCCTCCTTAACATAGTGCCAGAATCACATCATGCATATATTATAGCCTATTTCCGGCAAAATCGGTAGCGGCTCCCCCGCCTCCATTACTTGGTCCACGCCGAGGGCTGGATAAGTAATGAAGGCCTCGAAATGGGCAAGGCCCATTTGAGGGGAATCGCTCCAGGATGGGGAGGGATATTACCCCACGATGCCCCGCGGCTCCTTATACAGCTCGGATATTTCCAGGAAGCGGCGCTCGCATTTTAGGAACACCTCGATAATATCCGGGTCGAAATGGACCCCCGCTTCCCGTGCGATATGCTCAACGGCCTGATCATGGCTGAAGGCATCCTTATATACCCGCTTGCTGGTTAACGCATCATACACATCCGCCACGGCCATCAGGCGCGCCGACAAGGGGATAGCCTCCCCCGCCAGCCCGTCGGGATAGCCGGTGCCGTTCCATTTCTCGTGGTGGGAATAGACAATTTCCTTGGCGTAATGCAGGAACGTTTCCGTTTCATCCATCACCCGCTCCGCCCTGTCTATCGCTTCTCTGCCCAATACGGTATGAGTTTTCATAATATCAAATTCCTCGGGCGTCAAGCGGCCGGGCTTCAGCAGAATATGGTCGGGGATCCCCACCTTCCCGATGTCATGAAGAGGCGCGGAGGTGACGATCAGATCAATGTTTTCCTGATTGAGCTGCTTGCTGTATTTGCTTGTTTTGGAAAGCCATTTGGCCAGTTCCTGTATGTATAGCTTGGTGCGCTGTATGTGGTTGCCTGTATCCGTATCCCGGATTTCCGCCAAGGCGGCCATGGACATGATGGTGGCCTCCTGGATGCGGGAAATCTCCTTGATCCGCCGCGAGATCTCCAGCTCCAGAAACTCGTTCTGGTTTTTCAGAAAATCCTTAGTCTGCTTTAGCTCCAGATGGGTTTTTACCCGGGAGAGGAGAATGGCGGAGCTGATGGGCTTGATAATATAATCCACCGCTCCGCAGGCAAAGCCCTTGTTTTCGTCCTCCGTATCACTTTTGGCTGTCAGGAAAATCACGGGAATGTCCGTTAAAGCCTCGTCCTCCTTAAAGTGCCGGCAGGTCTCGTAGCCGTCCATCACGGGCATCATAACGTCCAGCAGCAGCAGATCGGGCGGCGAGGCTTTGGCAATCTGCAAAGCTTTAGTGCCGGAGGTGGCTACCTTTACCTTGTAGTGCTCCTTCAACAAACCGCTTAATAGGGTCAAATTATCGGGTGTATCGTCAACTACCAGAATAACGGGCTTACTATTCATAGGCAGTCATGGCTCCTTTCCTTCATAGCCGGATGGCGGGCAAGAACGGCCTCAATAACGGTGGCCGCCTCTTCCAACTCATAAGATTTAAGGCAATGTCCCAGGTGACTTTCTTCATCCGGCAAAAGAAGCGTGGCCAGTTCATGCTTGATGGCTTCATAATAATCAACAGCCTCACTATCGCTGTCCTGCAGCATGCCCAACAGCTTCTGCAGGGCTTGAACGGTGGGCTCCGCGCGGAATTTCATCTCGGGTTTAGCCTCGGGCTCCACAGGAATCAGCTCCTTGATGTCAAAAGCGATCCGGCGGAGAAGCTGCTCCAGCTCCTCGGCTTCCTTGTTAAGCTCCTGTTCTTCGCCATCATGAGACAGCTTTTTCTCGATCCGTTCACATAAGCCGCTGACAACCCATATGCCCAGATTGGCGGTGACTCCCTTCAGGTTATGGATCAGGCGCTGCACCGTCTCCAGATCCCCTTGGCGGAGGGCATAACGGACCGGCACGGCCGTATCCGTTTGGTTATCCGCGAAGCTCAGCAGCAGTCTCCGGTACAGCTCCAGATTATGGCCTACCCGGCGCAGGCCGTCCTCCAGGTCGACACCATGGATGCTGGGCGGCCATTGCCCCAGCCTATCCGGCTCCGGCGCTCCGTTATCGCCCGCCCGGATGTCCCCGGCAGCCGCTGCCACCTCGGGGAGAGCAGCCAGCCCAATCCGCCGGATAGCGGCAAACAGAATATCCGGATCAATGGGCTTCGCCACGTGATCGTTCATTCCCGCGGCCAGACACCGTTCCTGCTCCTCCTGGAGCGTGCGGGCCGTCATGGCGATAATAGGCAGCGTATGCCCCATGGCCCGGATCCGCCGGGCCGCTTCGAAGCCGTCCATTTCCGGCATCTGCAAATCTAACAGAATAAAATGGTACGGATCAGCAGACAAAGCCTGGTTTTTCATTTTTTCTACCGCAATGGCGCCGTTGCCCGCAACATCCACCCGCAATCCCCGGCTGGTCAAAAGCTCCACAGCAATCTGCTGGTTAATCTCGTGATCCTCCACCAGCAGCACATATCCTTCCAGATCAGCGCCGGCTGCGAGGCTATCGCGGCCCTCCAGCAAGGCAGGCGGCGGTGCGAAGATCCGAACCAATGCATCGAACAGCATGGATTCGCTGACCGGCTTCACCAGATAATCGTTGACCATAGCAGCCTCCGCCTGCTTCTTCAGGCTGTCCTCACCAAAGGCGGTAACCAGAATAATGGCCGGCTGGTGCCGGATGGACGGATCATTGCGGATGAGAGTGGAGGTTTCCAAACCGCAGATTCCCTCCATTTTCCAATCCAGCAGGATCAGATCGAAGGGCCGGTCTGCATCCGCCAGGGCTACTGCACGGAGGGCTTCCTCACCGGATTCGGCGGTTTCCACCCGGCAGCGCATCTGCCCCAGGTATTCAGAGAGAATTTCCCGGGCTGTCATATTATCGTCCACCACCAGAACCCGGAGGCCGTCCAGCCGTTCCGGCACGATCCGGCTGTGGATCAGCGCCGTTTCGGGAACCTCGAACCAGGCCTTGAAGCTGAACACACTGCCCTCCCCTTCCACACTCTCCACCCAGATGGAGCCGCCCATCATTTCCACCAGTTCTTTACTGATGGCCAATCCCAGGCCTGTCCCCCCATACTGCCGGGTTGTGGAATTGTCCGCTTGCATAAAAGCCTGGAACATCCGGGCCCTGGCCTCTTCGGACATGCCGATTCCCGTATCGGAGACGGAGAACTTCAGCTCCAGCTTATCCCGGTAACCGGAGAGCATCTCAATCTGAAGCTCCACCTGTCCCTCCCGGGTAAATTTAACGGCATTGCTCAGGAGATTCATCAGAATCTGCCCCAGCCGCAGAGGATCTCCCTTCAGACTCCGGGGGATGCCCGGGCCCAAACGGGACAGCAGCTCCAGCCCCTTGTCATGCGCCTGCTGGCTGACAAGACCGATGGTTTGGCTGATTACATCCTCCAGTACAAAATCCACATGCTCCATTTGGAGCTTTCCGGATTCGATTTTGGAGATGTCCAGAATATCATTTAGAACCCCCAACAGGGATTTTCCTGCGTTATGTATTTTGGTGACATAATCCTTTTGTTTGCCGGTCAGCTCCGTACGGAGGGCCAGATAAGCCAGCCCGATAATGGCATTCATAGGAGTCCGGATTTCGTGGCTCATATTGGCCAGAAACTGGGACTTGGCCTGAGTGGCCTCCTCCGCAAGCCGCAGAGCCTCCTCCAGCTGCTTTTCCTTCAGCTTCAGCTCCGTGATATCCTCCGAGATGCCCAACAGATAGGTTTGATGCCCGTCCGCATCCACCATGGGCAGCTTGGTGGCATGGATATACCGGGTGCCCTTATCCTGCGTATGGACCACTTCAATTTCACTGACCGGTTTGCCTTCCCTCAGCACACGCCCACCCGTTTCGTCCAGCGCCTTCGCCACATCCTCCGGAAAAATATCCAGATTGGTCAAACCGTTCATAGCCTGAGGCGTAAGCCCGAAGAAATCGCTGCAGGCACGGTTAACCTTATCGAAGCTCAGGGTATCCGCATTCTTCACATAGAGCATAAGCGGCAGGCTGTCGATAATCGTATCCAGAAAATGATTGGTGTTCAGCAGTTCCTTTTCCTTTTGCTTCAGGTCGCTGATGTCAGTCATAATCCCCAAATACCCGCCGGTGCTTCCGTCGGACAGCCGGTATGTCGAGACCGTATAGAGAATATCCCGCTCCAGCCGGTCGGCGAATATCCGCTTCATCATAATGCTCACCGGTTTGCCCGTATCCTGCACCTGCTGGCGGGCGCAGCTGAATTCCTCATAGCTCTTGGCGGATACATGGGCGAAATCACGAAGCTTGAGCCCCCGGAGCTGGCTGCGGTTAATTCGGAAGGCGTCCTCGTATGCCCGGTTGCAGCCGACAAACCGCTCCTCCTTGTCTACATAGAACAAGGGATTAGGCAGGGTATCAATCAGCTGATTAATAAAATAAAGCTGGTTGGACAGCTCCTTGCGGATACGCTTGTACTCGGAGATATCCTCCTTAATGCCGACGAAATGGGTAATCCGGTCCTGCGCATTCTTAATGGGCGAGATAATAACGGCTTCTTCATATTCCTCGCCGCCCTTCTTCCGGTTGACAAACTCGCCTTTCCAAATGTCCCCCTTCAGGATCGTCTCCCACATGTCCTCATACACATCTGCAGGCGTTTTGCCTGTGCGCAGAATCCGGGGATTTTTGCCCAACGCCTCTTCCTTGCGGTACCCGGTGACCTTGGAGAAAAAAGGGTTGGTGTATTCAATATTGCCGTCCGTATCGGTAATCAGGATGGACAAGGGAGATTGCTCAATTACATTCAGATACAGCTGCAAGCTTTCGGTGTATTGGCGCTCCGTATCCAGCAGCCTCTTCGTTACCCGGACTTGCTTGGCGTAAAGCCGGACAAGGAAGTAGGACATGATAATAATGGAAAAATAAAGCAGCACATTGGTGGATACACCCTTCATAAATAGCACCAGGACCGGATATGCGGCAAACAGAATCCCCGCCTTCAGGGAACGGTCTCCCAGCATCAGCCAGCTCCATCTGGAGCCGCTGGCGGGCTGCCGTATTGGCCGGTGATAGACCAATATTCCTGCGGCCATCAGAAGGGTTCCGGACTTGTAGATAACATCAACCAGGGGACCGGAAAACACCCGAAAATGCAGCGTTTGGATCAAATCCGTGGAGGTCCACATGCCGATGCCCAGGAGCAGCAGAACCAGGCCGGCGGTGCGGGATTTTTTGTCTGCGTACAGCGAAACCAGCAGGATCAAGGACAGAACGGACAGAGACAGAACCGTATAAACCAGCGCAATGAACGCCTTCACATCGAACCCGGAGATGTGAAACGGATTGTTCTGGAGATAAATAAACCACACTGTGCCAACAACACATTCGAAAATAGTGATCCAGTCCCAAAGCAGCTCCATCCGGGTATGGCCGCTCATGAAGCGGCGGGCGTAACTGATCAGAAACAACAGAAAGCACAGCCTGGGCAAAAGATAAATCAGCAGCTTGACAGCGGTAAAGGCAAAGCTGCCTGCCTCACCGGAGGGGAAAAATGCAGCTCCGGCCACCGCAAACAGATTACCGGCCAGATGGAAAAGAAAAGCGGCCTCCAGCAGCAGTCTGCAGCTTCGCCGCTCCGGCGGAAACCGGGAATAGAAACGGCAGGCCAGATATGCCAGAAGCGGGGGTATGAGCGTGGCGGCGCCGAGCGCCGCCGGATTGGAGATAAGGAGCAGGACCACATACAGCGCTGCATATACGGCCAAAGCCGCCCACAGCCAGGATGGGGAGGAACGTCGTGGATTGTCACCGCTTGATGATGTCATCATTTCGACAACCTTCTCTGGTTTTACTACACATTTTACCATGATTCGAGCTTTTTTTCAGCAACAAAATAGAGGCCGAGGCCTCTATTTCTGCGCACCCTTACTGGGCATTTATGGTATCGACAATCGAAAGGTTCTGAATCTGCCGCACCGGACCACGAACCGCCAGGAAAGAAGCTGAAATCACAATCAGGCTAATGACGGCAAACGAGCCGTACGGGACCTGCCACACCTCTCCCCAATAGCTGGTAATCATACTCCCGTACAGAAGCCGGTGCACAGGCAGCCCGAGAGCGCAGCCTACAGCGGTCCCGCAGACCGCATAAACAGCAGCTTCCGCCAGAATCATTCTGACCAGCTGTTGGCTGCTCATTCCGATAGCCCGCATGGCCCCATAATGCTGGATACGGGAGCGCACACTCATGGCTATGGTATTGACGATATGGAAGATGGTAATCAAGGCGATCACCGCTAAAAACCCGTAGATAAACAGCGCATAAGAAAAGTAGCTCCCTCTCGCCTCACTGTTGCTTGTACGTCGGTCGGAGAAGGCAGCCTCTCTACCGGCAAGGGTCTGGATATCCTGTACCGTCTCATCGGAAGCCCCTTTGGAGAACTGGACATCGATCACCGTATAACCGGTTTGACCGGTCAGCCTCCTGAACAGCTCCTCGGAGCAAATTACCGTTTCTACGCCGGCCTGGCTGTCAAAGGGGCTGTTGGACAGAATTCCTGCAACCTTCACCTGCTGAGACACTCCATCGACCTGAAGCTGCAGGAGCTCGCCGACCTGTAGGGAGCTGTCTTTCCTGTAAACCGCCAGCACCTCCATACCCGGCTGGCGCAGAGGCTCAATGGAGCCGGCCAGCAGGCTCTCCTCCGCCCATTTTAACTGATGCGTTTCATAGGAGACGAGATCCGCTTTTTTGGGCCCGTCTGCAGTTTCCATTGGAAGCCCGTAGGCAAACATCCGGCCGTATACCCGCTTCACATGGGCCATCCCCTCCAGCCGTTTAACGAAGGCAGGGTCGAGAGAGGTAGTTTTGTCCACACTGGCAAGGGAAAAATCCGGGTTCCACGGCTTCAACGGCCGGATAGCATGGTGCATAAAGTCAACCGTGGTGGAAAAGGACAGATACAGGACAATGCTAAGTGCAAATGAACCTACCACCATCAGGAAGCTTTTTTTGCTGGCTACTGCGTGATGGAGGCCAAGGGCCGTTTCCACCTTGAATAAGGAGGTGCGGGCAGCCATACGGACAGGCCGCAGGGTGTGGACGCTTCCGGTGGAGGCGGCCAAGGGCGAAACCCGGGAAGCCCTTCGGGCAGGGGATCGGGCAGCCAGAAGCACCGTAAGCAAACCGACCACCACGCCCGCTCCAACACCAATCCAGCTCACTCCAAAAACCGGAAGCTCCGCAAATTGGCTGGGATTGGCCATTTTCAGAACCGCGCTCAACCCCCAGACCACGGCTATCCCCGCACCGATCCCCCACGGCATGGCGGTATTGCACCATTGCAGCGCCTCCCGGCGGACAAAATGCATAATCTGCCGGCGGGTTGCACCCAAACAGCGCATCATTCCGAAAAACTCAGTCCGCCGCATCACATGGCTGTTGAGGCTGCTGGCAATCATCAGCACGCCCGCCAGCACGATAATGCCGGAGAGAACGGCTGCGCTGGCATACAGCTGCAGGACATAGCTGTTTCTGCTTTGACCCATTGCCGCCAGAAGATTCCCGTTTTGCTGGATCTGATCCTCGCGCAGTTGAAGCTGCTTGACCATGTCCGCAATCACCTTCTGCATATTGCTGAACCGGGACAGCTTCATGAGCAGGCTGCTGTCATACATGTCCCGGGGCACTGTATGCCGAAACCCATCCTCCGAGAACATCAGGACAAAGCTTCCCCGGCTCATCATGGAGGATGTCCCTTCCATAATACCGGCGACATTCAGCCGTACGGGGCCGGTTCCCGGCCGCTCCAGCGTGAGCGTATCGCCCAAACCAGCGCCCAGGCTGAACACGGCATTTTCGCTTAAGGCGATTTCCGTATCCTTCTCCGGATATCTTCCTTCTGTAATATGGAGAGGGAACATATCCTCGGAGGTTTCCTTATCCAACCCGGCGAGCTGAACAGGCTTTCCCGCAACCGTGAAGCCATTCCTGTCCCCCAAAAACGCATACCCTCCTGCGGAGGTAACCTCCGGCCTGGCCTTCAGCATGGCCTGGGTTTCGGCATTGACTCCCGTAACCAAAACATGCCAACTGCCGGAGCTTTGGATAACCTGCAGCTTTTGGCCGCGGATAGCCATATCCGCCATTCCGAAAACCGCCGTTACCAGGAATACCGATAAAACAATACAAATAATCGTCATCCGGTTTTGCTTTTGATGGACCCTTGCAAAAATCGGAACCAAGTCCAGGTAGCTTTTCACTCCCGCATCCCCCCCAAGTCGGCAAGCACTCCGTCCGCTACCTGGAAGACCCGGTCCACAGCGGACGTCAGGTTCACATTATGGGTAATCATGAGAATGGTCTGCTGGTAATGCCGCGAGGCTTGAATCAGCATGTCCAGAACATCCCGGCTGTTCCGGGAATCCAGGTTGCCGGTGGGCTCATCGGCCAATATCAGCATGGGCTTGGCCATAAGCGCCCGCCCGATGGCGACGCGCTGCTGCTGGCCGCCGGACAGCTGGTTGGGCAGATGCTTGCGCCTGGTTGTGAGGCCCAGGAGCTCCAAGAGCTCATTCACGGCTTTTTGCTCCGGCTTGCGGTGATCCAGAAGCAGGGGAAAAATCATGTTCTGCTCCACCGTCAGCTCCGGCACCAATTGAAATGATTGGAAGATAAAGCCGATATTCTGGCGCCGGAATACGGTCCGTTCAGATTCCTTCAGGGAAAACAGATCGCACCCGTCCAAATACACCTTCCCCGAGGTGGGGTTGTCCAGACCTCCGATGCAGTTCAGAAGTGTGCTTTTCCCCGATCCCGATTCGCCTACAACCGCGGCAAACTCGCCCTTTTCCATAACGAAGGATACATCCTTCAAGGCATGTATGCCCGCTTCGCCCTTGCCGTATTGCTTGTTCAAATGGTCTACTGTCAACAGCTTCATATACTGTCCCTCCTTTCCCTGAAGGTTACCAGACGCAGCTTACTATCCGGTGAAGGGAAGCTTACGGATTTGTAAGGAAGCTGACGGTGAAGATGGTTCCCTGCTTCAGGGCGCTTTGGACGCTGATAATTCCCCCTTGTCCTTCAATAATGGCTTTTGCCAGGGGCAACCCCAGACCCAGCCCTTGCCGGCCCGCCGCATGCGTGCTCCGGTAGAAACGTTTGAATATATGGTGGATATCCTCCTGTGCAATGCCCGATCCATGATCCTCTACTGTAAGGCGTACCATGCCGGGATGACGTTCCCACTGAACCAGAATTTCCTTGTCCGGACCGGAATGCTCATGGGCGTTATGGATAATATTCCCCAGCGCCTCCCGTGTCCAGTGCAAATCACACCGGATCTGCTCACTGGAATCCCCGATGATTTTTATCCTGCTGCTCCCTGCTTCGCCCCAAACTCCGCAATACTCCACAGCCTGGGCTACAACCTCCGAAACCTTACAGAGCTGCTTGTCGAAGGTGATGCTTCCTGCATCCAGCCGCGCCATCTTGAGCAGAGCCTGGATCAGCTGCTCCATCCTGCTTAACGCACCTGCCGTTTTTTCCGCAAAGCGGGATACTGTCCCGGGCTGATCCGGTTCGCCGGTTATGATTTCGTTGTACATTTGAAGGGCTGCCAGAGGTGTTTTTAACTGATGGGAGATATCGGAGATGGTTGTTTTGAGGAATTCCTTGGACCGGTACTGGGCCTCCCCTTTGGCTTGCAGAGCAGTGGCAACATGATTAACGGCTCCGAAGAGCTTGTACAGCCCCCCATCGCCATTCCGCGGCAGACGCTCAGAGAAATCCCCCTCCGTAAAACGGCGGATGACTGTGGTGGCACACCCATAGTGCTTCTCCCGCCGCGTCAGATATACCCAGCATGCGGCAGCGAGCAGCAAGGTATAAAGAAGGCAGACTGTAACGGAATAAAAGGCAGTATGGACTGCATAACCTCTCGCCGCGGGAAGAAACCGGACCGCCGTCTGCCGGGAAAGCCCTAGCTGTGTGAGCAGTTCATACCCTTGTCCCTCATGGGTCCGGGAAGTGACAGCGGCAGCGATAATATCGGGCCGCACCCCCTCCTGCAACAAGGCTCCCGCCACTCTGGCATTGTGCTCCAGCAGCAGTTCCCTGGCCGAATGGGCTTGCTCCAGAACGAGCAGCACCGCGGAGATCAGCAGAAGTATGGACAATCCGATAACAACCTGAAAGAAAAGGCGGGATTCCCGGTCTCTCCAAAAGCTCATGGGTGCACCTCATTCCATTGGTACCCGAAGCCGCGCACTGTCGCCAGCCGCTCCGGATGGGACGGATCACGCTCAAGCTTCTCCCGCAAGCGGCGGATATACACCGACAAGGTATTGTCATCCACATAATCCCCCGTACCGTCCCACAGGCTGTCCAAAATCAGATTCCGGGGCAGCACCCGGCCTGTATGACGCACCAGAAGACAAAGCAGACGGTATTCCATCCCCGTCAGTTCCACTGGCTTCCCCTGCAGCATAACACGGCTGCCCAACAAATCGATCCGCAAGCCGCCCGACTCCAAAACCGAATCGGAGCCGTCCAGCCCCAGCTTTCCCGCCCTCCGCAGCAGTGCCCGGATCCGGGAGCAGAGCTCCCCCAGCTTAAAGGGTTTGGTCATATAATCATCCCCGCCTATATCCAGCCCGCGAATTACGTTCACTTCTTCATCCGATGCAGTCAGGAAGATAATAGGGACGGCATTGCCCTGCCGCCTGATCCTCTCGCATACCTCAAAGCCGTTCCCGTCGGGCAAAGCCACATCAAGCAGCAATAAATCATAGGTCCGCTCCGAAAGAAACGCTTCCGCCTCAGCAATGGTATGAGCCACTTCTACGGAAAAGCCGTTTTTCGTGAGAGCATACTGCAGGCCGTCTATAAGGCTTCGGTCATCTTCCAAGAGCAAAATAGTAGGATTCATGCCTGTTCCCCTTATTCGTTTTTGTTACTTCCGCACAAAAAAAGCATACACCATCTTCCCGGATTCGGGAATCGGTGTATGCCTGAAGGTTTTCTTAACGGTTGGCGAAATCTCCCTCACGGTTGGAGCCGGAGGAGCCTTGCGGACGGTCGCCGCGGTCGCTGCGGTTGCCTCTGTAGCCTTCGCCGCTTTTATTGCTGTTATAGGAACGGCCTTCATAACCGCCCTTGCCTTGGGAGGAGGAGCGGTAGCCGCCGCCGGGACGGTCGCCTTGTCTTCCACCGCTGCTGCGGTTGCCGCCGTTATAATAGCCGCTTCCAGTGCCGGGACGGCGTCCCTGAGAACGAATGTCCCCGCCTTGACGGCGCTTCACGCGGATCGGATCCTCCGGTGTAAGCTCGATCGGCACTTCCTTGCGTTCGCCTGCCATCAGCTTAAGGGCGGCGCTCAGGAGAGCTACAGAATCATATTGCTCCAGCAATTGGATAGCCACTGCCTTGAACTCGTGGCTGTCACCGTTCTCCACAACCTCCAGCACCTGTTGGGCCAGAATCCGCTGCTTGCCTTCCATAGCCTCGGCAATGGTGGGCAGCTGGCGCTTGGTGATGCGGTGGCGGGTAACCCGCTCGATCAGGTGCAGGTGATCCATTTCACGGGGAGTAACGAAGGTATAAGATGTGCCTTCCTTGCCTGCACGGCCGGTACGGCCGATCCGGTGCACATAGCTTTCCGGGTCCTGCGGAAGGTCAAAGTTAATAACGTGGGTAACACCGGACACGTCCAGGCCCCGTGCAGCTACGTCGGTGGCAACCAGAATGTCAATGCTGCCATCGCGGAACTTGCGCATCACGTTATCCCGTTGGTTTTGGGACAGGTCGCCATGAAGTCCTTCCGCGGTATATCCGCGCTTCTGAAGAGCCTCGGAAAGTTCATCCACACGGCGCTTGGTGCGTCCGAAGATAATGGCCAGCTCGGGAGCTTCCATATCCACCAGGCGGCAAAGTGCGTCGAACTTGGCTTTTTCCTGAACCTCGATATAGCTTTGTTGGATCAGAGGCGCGCTAACTTGCTTCGGAATAACGGAAACATGCTCCGGGTTCTTCAGGAACTGCTGGGCAAGCTTCTGGATGTTGGGCGGCATGGTTGCGGAGAACAGCATGGTGTGGCGGGTTTCCGGAACCAGGGAAAGGATGCTTTGGATATCCTCCATAAAGCCCATATCCAGCATTTCGTCAGCTTCATCCAGAATAACGGTTTGCACATCATCCAGCTTGATGGTTTTGCGGTTGATATGGTCCAACAGACGTCCCGGTGTGCCGATGATGATTTGGGGACGCTTCTTCAGGGCGCGGATCTGCTTCACAATATCCTGGCCGCCGTAAATCGGCAGAGAGCGGATGCCCTTGAACCGGCCCAGCTTGCTGATTTCTTCCGCTACCTGGATGGCCAATTCGCGGGTGGGACACATAATAAGGGCAACAATGCGGTCTTCGCTGACATCGATCTTGTGGATCAGCGGCAGGCCGAATGCAGCGGTTTTACCGGTACCGGTTTGCGCCTGGCCGATCAGGTCGCGGCCTTCCATGGCCAGAGGAATAGCTTTTTCCTGGATCGGGGTGGCTTCCTCGAAGCCCATCTCCGTAACGGCGCGGACAATTTTTGGCTCCAAGCCAAATTCATTAAATGTTTTCAATACGTTCGATCTCCTTTTTTGCGTGCCGCTTCAACGCTTTCGTTCGTTCAAAGCTCACGTCTTGGTGATTTACCCTTAAGCGCGACTTAGTATAATAATGAAGCAATGGTTTCAATCATGCTTCTTTGGGCAGCGGGGCACATCCCCTCCAAAGCAGCGCATGCAATCAATGCCGAGGATTCAGCGGATATACGGGAAGTATTCCCCCATCCAGGCAGATCTATATGGACTGTTGTCGATGTCATGCCACGGTACGGCACATCCTGGAAACCAAGGAAAATACAGCCGAACTTAAGAATATCTCTAATATTGTAGCATATGTCCGTTCCATTTCGCCACTTTTATGAAAGTCATCATCAATTATTTTCATTTTCGAAACCGGCGCCGCTTTGCCGCGTATAAGGGAGCATCGGATTGAAACGAATTTATAAGAGGAGCGCTGACCTTTCATGTCCATATTCAAACGGATCGGTTCCATCATGCGTAGCAATAAAGAAGTACCCGCAGCCCCAAGCCGCAACCCGTATGAAGATTCACAGGTGGGGGACATTGTCAATGTAGATCTCGAGCAATACGTTGTCACGGGCAAGGTCATTTATTTTGACCGGGGCTACGCCCCCCACCGCTTCGCCTATTATATCCAGAGCGGACGCAAAATTTCCTGCCTGCTCGTGGAGAAGGGCCGCAGCTATGAATGCTTCCTGTGCGACTTTCTGGAAGGCTCTCTGAGTGATCCCCAGGATGTGCCCAACCGTCTGGATATTGACGGCGATTCGGAATTCCAGCTGGACCACCAGCGTACGGACCTCACCCGGGTGGAGGGCAATACAGACTTCCGCAACGGAGACGACCTGATGTTCTGGCGGTATTACGGCATCAGCGGGAACACGGACGAATACTTTTTCCTGCAATGGCAGGACGGGCGCTTTATCGCCATGCGGGGCGAGCAAACATCAGCCGCACAAGTTAAATTTATGAGCAGCCGTTAATGATAGCATGATTTTGGCGATTCCGGCAAGCCGCATCTGCGGATGTGCCGGATTTTTGCATACCTATTTTTGCGTATGCGCCCCCAATCCACTATACTGGCAGTACAAGATGCAGATTTGAGGAGGCATTCGCATTTGACACGCAGCTTTTGGATCAAGAATATTTCGGATGTGATGATTTCGGTAGCCGGAGCGGCTTTGGTGGCTGCCGGCTTCAATTTGTTTCTCATTCCCCACGGCTTGCTCAGCGGCGGGATTTCGGGCATTGCCATGATCGTCGGTTATGTGACCTCATGGAACATCAGCCTGCTCTACCTTTTGTTTAATTTGCCAGTCATTCTATGGGGCATGATGGTTTTGGGGAAACGCTTCATTACCCTAAGTGTCATCAGCGTTGCGGGCACCGTCTGGTTAATGCAGCTGATCCCGGAGCTATCGGTTACTCAGGACCCGATTATCGCAGCAATCTTCGGCGGAGTTGTGGTAGCGGCAGGTACGGGAATCTGCTTGCGCATCGGCGGTTCAACCGGGGGCTTCGACATCGTAGGCTCCATTATCACCATGAAGAGCGATTTCCCTCTGGGGATGCTGCTTTTTGCACTGAATGGCTTTGTTATTATTGCATTGGCCTATGTACAGGGAGAATGGACTGCCGCCCTGCGCTCTATGCTTTGCATCTACATAACAGGCAAGGTCGTGGACACGATCCATATCCGCCACGTGAAGGTCACCCTGTTTATTATCACCAAAAACAAGGACGCCCTTCTGGAGAAAATGCTCCTGCATCCCCGCGGCGTTACACTGATGAAGGTGGAAGGCGCCTTCTCCCATCATGAAAGCGACATGCTGATGACGGTCACCACTCGCTATGAACTGGGCGAGCTGCGCAAGCTGATCCGCGAAACCGATCCCCACGCCTTCGTCAATATTGTGGAAACGGTTGGTGTGCTGGGTCAATTCCGGCGGGGCAAGGACGCCTGACAGCTTCCCTATCTTTATAAACGGATGGAAATCCACGAGAAACGGATGTACAATCCCGGCTCTTGTGGTATAATGGGTTGTAATTTCATATCTGTTCTGGTATTACGAGAGTGATCGTGCACCTTCTATTCCTATCGCAATTACAACGATAAGGGAGGATGATTCACGTGGAAACCGTCAAATTATCCAGGATCGTAATGAAATTAACGCCCGAGCTCCATACCTTTCTTAAACCGGGTGAACTGGATTCCGACATCGTGCTGATGCATGGAATCGACGCGCTTTTGGAAGAAGATGCCATTGAAATTATTCAGTTCAGCATATCCGAGCATCAGAAGAACAACTATCTACAATAGATTTCACAAAAGAGCCCCGTGCATTTGGGGGCTTTTGTTATTTTTTGACAGCAGCAACCGGCAGATTTCCACAAATTCCGTCCATTTGCCCTGTACGGCTTTTGAAGCTGTGGCTTATAATAAAGCTACAAAGAAAAGAGACAGGGAGAGGTTCATAATGGAATTGCTTATTGCCGCCATGCTGATGCTATGGGGAAATGTGACGGATGGGAATCCGGGAGTGACCCTTGACCAAATCGCCCAGATTGCAGAGCTGCCGCCGGCTGCTATTGTGGTCCAGCCGGACGGAACCAAGTCCGTGGACCCGCTGGTTCCCGCAGGCAAAGCCGATCCGCAGGCGGGAAGCGCCCCCACCGTTAAAGGGGTTTATGCCACTGCTCACAGTGCAGGCGGGGCAAGGCTCGAAACGCTCTTGAAGCTAATGGATGAAACCGAGCTGAATGCTCTGGTGGTGGATGTGAAGGATGATTTCGGCTACATCACCTACAAAACGGGGAATGCCGAGCTGGAAGCCATGGAAACTACGAAGAAGATCATCACCGACATGCCTGCCTTGATGAACAAGCTGAATGAGCATAAGGTTTATCCCATTGCCCGGATTGTAGTGTTCAAGGATACGGTGCTGGCCAAAAAGAAGCCGGAGCTGTCCTTCCTGAACCCGGACGGCACTCTGTGGAACAACGGCAAGGCCTCGGCGGACAGCTTCGTGAATCCCTACAGCAAAGAAGTATGGGATTACAACATAACCGTCGCCAAGGAAGCGGTGAAGGCGGGCTTTAAGGAAATCCAGTTCGACTATGTCCGTTTCCCCGAAGGCTTCGAAACCCGTGCGGATAAGCTGCAGTATACCAAGGATGAACGGTCCAGGGTGGATGCGGTCACGTCCTTCGTGAAATATGCCCGTGAGCAGCTTGCCCCTTTGGGGGTCCGAACCTCCGTGGATATCTTCGGCTACGCGGCATCGGTTCCGGCAGCTGAGGGCATCGGCCAGGATTTCATCAAGATCGCCCAGAATACCGATGTGCTTAGCCCCATGATATACCCCAGCCACTACAGCACAGGCTGGTTCGGCCAGAAGGTGCCCGATGCGGCACCGTACGCAACCATCAACGGGGCTTCCGTAGACACCAACAAGAAGCTGGAACCGCTTGAGACGCTGAAGCCCATTATCCGGCCGTGGATTCAGGATTTCACCGCATCCTGGGTGCAAGGCTACATCAAGTACGGCAAACATGAGGTGGAGGAGCAGATCCGGGCCTTAAAGGACAACGGCGTGGAGGAATTCCTGCTCTGGAATGCAGTTAATACCTATACCGCGGGAGTGGCGTATTAGCATAACCGCTGCACCGCAAAGAAAAAGCCCGGGAAGATGCAAATTTCGCATCCCTGGGCTTTTTGGCGCACGTGCACCGTTCACTTTCGCAGCTGTTCAGCCAGCTTCAAAAAATAATCCGTCGCCTGGCTGATTTTCGCCCGGACCCGCGGCTCCGTAAAATCCCCGGCCGGGTCTGTTTCCCGTTCTGAGCTGCCAATGGAGATCCATTCCGGCGAGTTGATGCCATGCAGGTTCCGTACAATCGCCTGCAGCTGGTTTAAGGCGCCGAAGGCCGCCACTCCACCAGAGCAGGCTGCGGACAGGACAGGTTTGCCGTCAACATGCTCATGAACCAAATAATCCAGAGCATTCTTCAGCACGCCCGAGATGGTGCCGTGATACTCCGGGCTGACCAGCACGATGCCGTGGGCCAGGTATACACCCTTCACCAGTTCCTCCACCGCCGGATGCGCGCTGTAATCCTCATCAGGATCAAACATGGGCAGCGGCTTGGCATGCAAGTCGAACAGGGACACCTCATGCCCCTTTTCTGTGATCCGCCCGGCAATCGCCTTGGCAAGCATTCTGCTGGAGCCGGTCTTGCGGTTGCTGCCGGCCAACACAAGGATCTTCATGGCCTCTCTCCTCCTCCCGTGAAGGCGGGCAATCTAGAATTCCCCGGTCTCAATCACATAGCCGCTGCCCTTTTCCACCCGTTTTTTCTCCACAATGACGGTTTCCAGAACCTCCGGTTTTTTGATAAAATGCCGGACCAGATGGCCCTCCGCATAACCGAAGGCCGCCTCATCGGAGTCCGCCAGGACAATCAGGCATACATTCATTCCGGTTAATTTGATTTCCAGCTTATACAGAAACATCGGTCATTTCCCGCCTTTCGGGGTAAAGATTCAGATAGCATTAGCATCTCGGATGCTTTATCCGGGTAAACTTGAGTTTTATCTTACCAGAAATCGCGTTATGATGAAAAGAAAAGGGGGAATTCGCTTTGAAAATCATCGTTTATGCGCCAAAGAACGCGGACACCCTGCTGACACTCCTGGAAGAAGGCCTTCCCGAGGGGCTCACCCTTGTCCACTGCCGAAGCCGGGAGGAAGTTTCAGCCCTGGCTGCGGATGCCGTAGGTTTTATTGCCGCGGGCGGCGGAATGCCCGATTCCGCTATGCTGGAGGAGCTGCCACGGCTGGCCTGGGTACAAATTCTATCCGCCGGAGCGGATAAGCTGCCCCTGGAGGAGCTGCACCGGCGGGGAATCCGCTTGACCAACGCCAAGGGTGTCCACCAGATTCAGATGAGTGAGTTTGCCCTGCTGCAGATGCTCCAATGGGCCAGACGGGCGGATCTGCATTTCTCCAATCAGCTGGACAAAAGATGGGGCCGGCGGGTCCCCTCGGGAGAGCTCCACGGCCAAACCGTCGGTATTCTGGGCACCGGCAGCATCGGCCAGGCCATTGCCGCCAAGGCGCAGGCCTTCGGCATGCGTACCCTGGGATATAATACCAGCGGCCGTCCCGAGCTTCATTTTGACGGGGTGTTTCATGGAGCGGACGGGCTGTTAACTGTACTTGGGGAAAGCGACTATGTGGTAGTAATTGTCCCCTCCACCCCGGATACCCAGGGTCTGATCGGACAAGAGCAGCTGCACGCCATGAAACCCTCCGCATGCCTGATTAATCTGGCCAGAGGGACAGTGGTCTCCGAGCCGGAGCTGATTGCCGCTCTCCAGAACGGCATCATTGCCGGAGCGGCCCTGGATGTGTTCGAGGAGGAGCCGCTTCCTCCGGAATCTCCCTTATGGGAGCTGCCCAATGTGTTGATCACGCCCCATGTGGCCGGAGCCAGCCCCCATTATAACGAACGGGCAGCCGGAATTGTCCGGGAGAATCTGCGGAGGCTGGCGGAGGACCCGGATGGGCCTCTTCACAATGAAATGGATTTGAGCCAGGGGTATTAATCAGCCTTTAGTCCGAGGTACGGCCGGGCGGGCTGAGCTGGTTGAGCTGGCTAGGCCGCTGCGTAACGGGACTCAACGACTCTTAAAGGCTATAAATCGGCCGTTTAGAATTCTAACGGAACTGGCGGAGCCTTAGCGGGATGGTGGGCAGCGATAAAGCCGCTTTTTCCCCTGTAAGTGTCTCTCCGTTCCGTTACGCCGGAAAAAACGCTTAAATTTGCCTCTAAGCGTCTCGTAGTTCCGTTAGAGCCTGTAACAGTTAATCTTGCCGCCGTTGCATAGCGTAAGTAACCCCCCCTGCCGACGCAATAAATCCGGAACGCCGCCCAGCCCGGGACGGCGTTTTTGGGCATGAAAAAAACCCCGATCATCCGGAGCATTCGCGCCGTCTTAACCAGGGATTGTTGATGTTGATCCGATTATTGGGAAAGACGCAAGGCCAGCTCGTACATGTCCATGTTGAATTCCTTCTTGGTGGTAATGACCTTGTGGATGTCTGTTGCCACCAGTTGGCCGTTAATCACGCCGCAGCCCTTGCCGGAGTCGCCTGCAATCAGCTGGCGTACGGCGAAGTCGCCCAATTGGCTGGCGAGAATCCGGTCCTTGTGGGTCGGTGTGCCGCCCCGCTGAATATGGCCCAGCACGGTAAGGCGGGCATCGATGTTCACACGGGAGGTAATGGACTTGGCAATCTCCTCGCCGCTGCCTACTCCCTCCGCCACAACCACGATGGAGTGACGTTTGCCGTTAACGAAGTTTTCCTTCATCCGGTCAGCAACATCTTCCACGTTGAAGGGAACTTCCGGGATCAGGATACTTTCCGCACCACTGGCAAGACCTGCATGAAGGGCAATGTCACCACAATGGCGGCCCATCACCTCAACGATGGAGGCCCGCTCGTGGGAGGACATGGTATCCCGCAGCTTGTTGATGGCGTCCACGACAATGCCCACGGCGGTATCGAAGCCGATGGTATAGTCGGTGTAGGAAATATCATTGTCAATGGTGCCGGGCAGGCCCATTGTCTTGATGCCCAGTTGAGCCAGCTTGTCTGCACCTTGATAGGAGCCGTCGCCGCCGATCACAACCAGACCATCAATGTCCCGCTTGCGCAGATTGTCCGCGGCGGTCTTCTGACCCTCCAGCGTCATCATTTCCTTGCAGCGGGCAGTCTGGAGAATGGTGCCGCCCCGCTGGATAATGTCACCCACGCTGCGCAGGTCCATTTTGCGGATATCATCATGAATAAGTCCATAATAGCCACGCTGCACCGCGTACACGTCCAGCCCATAATAAATAGCGCTGCGTACCACCGCGCGGACCGCTGCATTCATCCCTTGGGAGTCGCCTCCGCTGGTAAGCACTGCAATTGATTTGACTTCACTCATAAGTAGTAGCCTCCTTAAGATTAATTCAATGAAGAGAACCGAATCCAAACACTGTTCACCCAGAAAAACAGGCGTGTCATCGGGCTGTTCCGCATGAGCCGGCGTTTGATTTTGACCACATCGGCCTGGGTCTTGACCTTGGGATCGGACAGATACAGGGCGATGAGGCCCTCAATGACCAGACGGTGAAATTTAGGGGCGGCCAGGCCGTCCGCTTTGGTCCGGGCAGAGTCCACAACCATGGACATTCTGTCCAGCGCTTCCCCCTGGCTGTAATAATTGCAGAAATTCAAGTCGCCCCCCTGCCGGTCCTCCTCCTGGTCGATGAGGTAGTCCAGCAGAATATGCAAACCGCATATGTATGGAAAATAAGCTTCCCGGACGGCGGTTACCTCCGCTTGCTCCAGGCTGGGATCGGAAGCGGCCAGAAACAGCATAAACATACCCAGAGTGGACCCGGTGGCGGCGGCAAACTCATTCCACCGCAGAGCCGGATACCGCTCTCGGTGCAACTCCCACCAGCGGAGCAGCTCCCCTTCCCGGAGGTCCTTGCGGATATGCTTGTATACCTGGAGATCGCAATAATACGAAACCAGTTCCCGGACCTGAGCCTCCACCAGTGCATAGGAGGGCAGCATCAGGATGCAGCTTTGGCAGGTGCGCACCAGCTTCTCCAGATAACCTCCGTCTTCCTTTTCCTGGCGGAAAGCGTAGTAATCGTTTACAGGCGAGGCAGGGTCAACAGCATCCAGCATGGCTTGATGAAGCATCCGGAAATCCTGGGGGTCCAGGGAGGTGCTGCGGTCGCACAGGTTATCGAGATAGTCGCTGATGGTCTGAAGCGCCACGACCAGCGGAATAAGCACATGCCGGGCATTCACATGGGCCGCCGCATAGATGGAGCCGCCGATGCAGTGAAACTCCTTGTCCCGCATGCTGGCCAGCGCCTGCTTCCGCAGCTCCGGATCCGGCATACGCTCCGCCTGCTCCCGCCACTGCGCCAGCTGTCCTTTAACCTCGGGCAGCACATAGCGGTATACCCGCCGCATCATGGCGAAGGGGCCCTCCGGATATTCAAATGTATTATCGGTTAAATGGCTCAATGGTCTGTCCCCCACAGGCATTGCGGTAGGAATACTCCAGCAGCGTGATGATCTCCTGCTTCTGCAGTGCCGTAAGAATTTTCTCGAGTTTGGTTTCGTAGCCGGTGGTAACCGTACCCTGGACTAAATCCACGAACAGGATCGGATCCCAGGTGCGTTGGACGTACAGCTGATGCAATCCTACCCGCAGCTCATGGCTTGTGGCATATTCCCAATCGCCGTCATAGACGATATCCTCCTTGATAAACTGGAGGCGGCTGAAGATGGGATGTTTACCCGCCTTCTCGAACCAATATTTCGAATTGTCATAATCGCCCTCCATACGGTGCATCAAACCATGCCAATAGCATCCGGTGGTATTCAGGATATCCTGGCTGAGCACGTGGGAACGGTGCAAACTTTCATTCCACAGGTGAAGTCCGGCTTTGACTGCCATTCCATAGGCGAGGTCGAATTGGGAGCGGTCCTCTGCGAGACTGGATGTCACCAGATCCATGATCTCCTGATCCAGCTCCTCGTTCCAAACACCCGTTGGGAACAATCCCGGATCGTGGTCGCGCAAACGTTCCACCAATACGGTGAACGCCGGTCCCCTCATTATTCCTTCCTCCATTTCCAATGCCAATTTCGATTATACCGTAAAGCCGGGCTTTCCCAAAGAACAAATCCCGAACTTTATGTGGCTCTCGTGAAATTTTTCGCAAACTCGACTTGTCATCATCATTGCTTGCATTATATTTTATCTCCTACCCACAGTCAATCGTGTTATACTAGGGTAATGTTTGCAAACACCGGGGGTAAGCAAATCGCACCGGAGTTTCAATCCGACCATCATGTGAGACAGGAGTATGTATTCATGCATTCACAAGGAACCGGACAGCTCCCGCCTGAAAAATCGGGAGTCCGCCTCTCCCAAATGTTCGCTTTTTTTATTCCCTTAAGTCTATCGGCAAGCCTCGTCACCATCTCCCACGTTATTATCAACGGAACGTTGACCAGGGCCCCCAACCCGGAGGAGATCATCGCAAGCTACGCGGTGGCTATGAGTCTCCTGGGGATTACCGAGAAACCAGCTATTCTTCTGCGCCAAACCTGCTCCGCCCTTGTGCGCGACCGGATCTCCTTCCGGGCCGTGGCACGAGTGGCTTTCTATTTATTGGCGGCTATCTTCACCTTCGGCGTCCTTGTATCCTATACCGCTCTGGGTGACCTGATCTTCGGCACCCTGTTCGGGGCGAAGGGCGAAGAAGTGGAGCCGATTATGCATGTGTACCGGGTCGTGATGTTCGTCAGCATCTTCTCCGGCATCCGCTGTTTGTTCCACGGCATCATCATCTTTAATAAACGCACCTTCTGGCTGACCATCGGGATGGTGATCCGTCTGCTGGGCATGTACGCCTTATCCCAATATTACATTGCCAGAGGTGTGGACAGCAGCCAGGTGGGAGCAGTCATTTTCCTGACCGGTATGATTATTGAAGCGGCTGTGGCTTTTTTCGAAGGCTCCCGTTTGTACCGGCGGACCCTCCCTGAGAAGGTGGAGAATCATCCTTACGAACGCCCCAGCCAGATCTTTTCCTTTTATCGCCCGCTGCTTTATTCTTCGTTAATCGCGGTTATCATCAGCCCTGCTATCAATATCGCTCTGGGCAAAACCCCGGATGCGGCGCGCTCCATTGCAGCCTTTGCGCTGGCGGGGAGCGTCTGCCAGCTGGTGCTGAGCATGTTCTCCTATTTGCACCAGATCGTGCTCAACTTTTACCGCACCGATCCGCTGCAGGTGAAACGCTTCACTCTGCTGCTGGCTTTTATGCCCGGCCTTTTACTGGCGCTCCTGAGCTTTACCCCTGCCGGCGCCTGGGTGATGACCCATCCCTTGGGGGCCAAGGAGCTGCTGCTGGAGGAGAGCCTCCGGGCGCTGCGCATCTTTGTGATTATGACCGTTGCTTTTACCTGGCTGGACGTGGCCAACGGCCTTCTGATGTTGAAGGGACAGACGAAGATTATGGTCTGGTCCCAAGCCGCCAATGTGTCCGTTGTGCTGCTTACTCTTGTGATCTGTCTGACAGCCGCCCCGGGCCTGAACAGCCGGGTTGGGGCGTTGGCCCAATCTCTGGGAGTAGCCGCCGAGCTTATCTTTGTGCTGTGGGCGCTGCGCTCCGCCCTCCGGGGAGAAAAGTCCGCAGCACCGCCCGGGAAATCCCTGCCGGGTTGAATACCGAACGAAAGAAGGACAGATCTTGAAGAAGCAAGAAGCCGTTATCAATTCCTTTTCGTTTTCCTTTTTTATGACCATGGCCCTGGTGGTCTCTTTTTTCCCGCTGTATTATGATTCCCTCGGCTACAGCAAGCTGCAGATCGGCGCCCTGTACTCCATCGGCCCGGCGGTAGGCATTATATCCAATCTGTTCTGGGGCCTGATCAGCGACCGGTTCCAAACTCTCAAAAAAACCATCATTGTCATTTTGTTCGGCCAGTTGGCCATGGTCCTGCTCCTGTTCAGCACCGACGTATACTCCGTGCTGTTCGTCATTGTCACCGGTTTTTACTTCTTTCAGACCCCGCTGAACGGGCTGAATGACAGTCAGATTCTTCTGTACACCCGGGTGAGCGGCAAAAGCTACGCCTTTTTCCGCATGTGGGGCTCCTTGGGATTCGCCTTTGCGGCCGTGATGGTGGGACTGGTATTGAACAAGCTGGGTGTTGGGGTCATCAGCATCCTGGCCGTCTGCAGCGTCACGCTGTCGCTGTGCCTCGCCTTTCTGTTGAAGGACAGCCGGGCAGGCATGAAGAAAATGGATCTCTCCGGGGTTGTGAAGGTTATTTTCAACCGGAAGCTGTTGTTGTTCCTGGGGCTTATCTTCTTCATGTCCATCGCCCATCGGGCCAACGACGGTTTCCTGTCCACCTATCTAAAGGACCTTGGCGGCAAAAACCTGGTGGGCATCGCATGGATGACCTCGGCCTTGAGTGAAGTGCCGGTGTTCTTCTATCTGAACAAACACGGGCACAAATATAAGGAGCTGCCGCTTCTGGCCGTAGCGTGCAGCGTTTACGTGGTCCGCTTCCTCCTGATGAGCCTGGTCAACGGTCCGGGCTGGATCATTCCGCTGCAGTCCCTGCACAGCCTGTCCTTCGGTATCTTCCTGGTGACCGCCCTGCGTTACCTGCAGCAGCTGGTGCCGGATGAATACCGGGCCACCGGCCAGGCGGTATTCAATATGACCTGGAGCGGCTTCTCCGGGCTGGTCAGCGGCTTCGTAGGCGGCCGGGTGTACGATGCCTGGGGCGGGGCCATCCTATATAGAGTTGCGGCTGTCTCCGCATTTATTGCTTTTGTCGGCTTTTTGGTGACCCATCTGTATACACGCAATAAGGAAGGGCAAATGGATACGATGATGAAAGGGGCATCCCGATGAACCAGGAAATTGAACGCAAGTTTTTTCTGTCCGCGTATCCGCAAGGGTTATTGGACAGCGGTGAGCTGAAGCTGGCGGGACGGGAGGTCATTGAGCAGACCTATCTGGCCTTGACCGAAACGGAGGAAATCCGCATCCGCCGGCTCGCTCCCGCTGATGGCGGGACGGCCCATTACACCCATACGTACAAACGCGGCCACGGCCTCTCCCGCGGCGAAGCAGAGTATGACATCAGTGAGGAGATTTACAAGCAGCTGCTGGAGGGCTCCGGACGTCTCCCTCTGATCAAAACCCGCACCAAGGTCCTGGACACTTCAGGCAGGTTGTTCGAAATCGACGATTACCACCAGTTTAATCTTCAAACGGTGGAGGCGGAGTTCGCTTCGGTAGAGGAAGCGGAAGGGTTTGTTGCGCCGGTGTGGTTCGGCGAGGAAGTCGGCAGCCAGCAGGAATACCGGAACAAAACCCTGTGGCGGGAAGTCCAGGGGATCGGGGACTAAGGGGCTGCCATCGGGCAGGCAGACGCCGGGGCGGAGCTTGAACGCCGCCAGGCTGGCACTCGCGGGTGGTGGGCTATTGCTTCCCGTATGCCCAATGTAAGCGCCAAACAATGTACGCTATTCACTGTTTTCAACTGAATTATCGGTCCATTTTCGCCAATAGCGTACATTTTAGGTTTGCTGTTTGGCAAAAATGCAGCCCTTTTCCGGAATAGCATACATTTGCTGTTCGCTATCATTCTGCCATAGCTCCCTTTCCTAACACTCCCCCTTCTCCAGCAATATACAAAGCCGCTCCACGCTTAAAAGGACCTTCCAAACCGCACATTTGCGGAAGGAAGGTCCCTTTCTTTTACACAAACCTGATTACTTTAGCATGTACCGCTTCACCAGGGCTTGCGGATCACCAATAGCTGGTGCGAACCCGGTATAAAAGAAAGCGAGGACACCTCCAGTGCCGGTGACAGCCCATGGCCTTCCAGGACAGCCATCAGCTCCTCCAGTCCCGTAAACGGGTCCCACTTAAAATCCAGCAGCGGGTAAATCCTGACCTCGCCTCCGGGCCGGACCACCCGGGCCAGCTCCAGAACCGCCTCCCGGTGGAAGTCCTCCCCGAACTGTTCCCCATACAAAAACAGAAAGTGACTGCACAGCACCCGGTCGAAGCTTTCATCGGCAAAGGGCAGCCGCGGCAGGGCAGCGGATACATAGGCCTCCGTTCCGTACAAACGCCCGTAATCCTCCAGAAACAGCTCCAGAGACTGGCGGCGGAGGGTTTCATGCTGTGAAGCCGAGCCATAATAGCTCCAGGTATAAACATGCTGCAGCTCTGCCAGCTTGGCGGAGGCCTCTTCCAGCTCCTGCAAGCCGCGCCGGGCCATCGCCTCCGGCTCCAAGCTATAAAGCGGATCGGCGGATACCGCCTGAATCCCCAGCTTGCGGGCAGCAGCCGCGAAGGATGATGCTCCTGCAGCCACATCCAGCACCCTTTCCCCCGGCTCAAAACCGCATGAAAACATACGTCCATACTCCTCAAAGCTCCGGCAGGTCATGGCGACCCCGGCTTGAGGATACCGTTCCTTCTGCTCTCCACTCATCTTCTGCTCAGCTCTCCTTGTCTGTCCGCCCCTTTTGCCTCGGGGCCTGGCAGCACCCGGCCTGTGCCGGAAGCTGCTTCCATTTTACTATAAGACAGCAGCAGGCGGAAGATCCTATTTGTTGGGACTATCACACGCTTTTGCGGCTCGCCTCTTGCTCCTGCTCCTGCAAAGGAATGGAAATAACCATTTGGGTACCCGGACGGGGGAGATCAACCATTTTCAGCGAACCCTGCATCAGCAAAATACGTCCTTTCATTTGTTCCATTCCAATCCCGGACCCGCCGATTTCCCGCGATCCCGGTTCCATAGGCCGGATGCCAATACCGTCGTCCTCGTAGATGAGTTGGAAGTGCTGGGACGTAGAAGTCAACCGGAAGCTCACTTTGGAGGCTTGCGAATGTTTTTTGGCATTGTTCAGCAGCTCCTGGACAATCCGCAGCAGATGCCGTTTGGTGGTCAAGGACTCCTGCTCTACCCGTCCCGCTCCACTCTCCGGTTCAAAATGGATATGGAACGCAGCTACATACGCTTCCTTCTCCAGATATTGCCGCAGCGTGCCAATCAGCCCGATCTCACGGAGCAGATGGGGATTCAGCTCAAAGCAGCTTTGGCGCAGGCTGGCGTTAATCAGATCGACAAACTTGAGGATATTGTCCAGATGCTCCTTATCCTCCCGGTTCATTACATACTTGTCCATTAAACCGGAAAACCGCCGTTTTAAGAAAAATAAATCCTGCATCGTCGTATCATGCAAATCCGAAGCAATCCGGATACGTTCTTCCTCCTGCAATTCAAACATGACCTTGCGGAACCATTGAAACTCCACCGCCGACGTATCATCGCTGAATCGGGAGGACAGGTCCTGCAGCTTGGCGGTCAAAGTCCGGATTAGATGCACATTCTCCAGACTGACCTCCAGATAAGAGGTAATCAAGCCCAGCCATTGCTGTTCCTCCCGGCTCAAGAGAACATTGGTGCGTTTGCGGGTCATCACCAGATAGTTTGTAGACTCCTCCGTCCGGCTGATCTCCATGCACGTATAACGTTCACTTTCGCTCCACTCTTTTTGGGCCAGAATCGCCTTGATCTCCTCTTCATTCACCTCTCCTGCCGAAATGGTTTCCACACTATCCGGGTATTGGCAAACAATGGAACCACCTTGAACATCCAGGGTCTGGACGATATCCGCCAGAAAAATATCCTTCATTTCCCGCATGGTGGATACCGTACTCAGATTCCGGGATATCTTTTTGAGCGAATTATTGAGCATGGCCTTCCTCGGGAAGAAAATCGGCTCCAGCCGGGTTGTCAGGTATTCGGTGGAATATAGCATCAAGGCCAAAGCCAGCAGGCAACTGAAAAAAACAAATACAATCATCTGGTTGGTTGCAGTCTCCTGGAAAAAGGCCATAAATAGACCGGTGACAATCGAGGCAGGCACCAGAGCCAACAAACAGCCAAACAAGAACCGCCGGAAGACCAGACCGATATCGTAAAGCTGGTCGGACGCGATCAAATAGGCAAAGGAAGCGGGAAAGAGCAACAGGAATCCACTGGTGTAAACAGCGTCAACAATAGAACTTCCCGTTACGATCATCGGTGCGAAAGAAAGGCTGACAATGGGCAAAAAAGAAACAAACAGGGCATACCAAATCGATTTAATAATGGATGCTAAATAGGATCTATTTCTTCCATGTTTAAAGTAAAAGAACACCAAAAAGGCCAAGTTGTAAAATACGGTGATTACGAATAATCCAAGAGATGCCGTAGGCGCTATATCGTGAACGAATGAAGTCCATTTGTTGGAGAACAGATAGGGCAATCTGAATAAAAATTCTGCAAATGCAATGGAATAGAAAAATATTAACATTTTTTTGGAAAGAGTGATATTGGCTTTTTCCTTGAAGAAAACAATTAAGAAGTGAAAAAACAGAATCGGCAGTATGGACAGGGATGTTTCGATGCTGATTTTAGCTAAGCCCTCTCCCCTGATGGATGCCCCCTGGCTCATATAAGTAACAGCACCGGACAAAAACACGATAGCAAGAAGAGCAGCTGAAGGTGAGTTGGGTATGCGGATAAATATTATTCCTGCTAACAACAAGCAGACTAGACTTTCAATAATAGAGGTAGCATCATACAGTGTCATACCTTGATTCTCAAAAGAGATCAGAATAACTTCTTGCCCTCGTAATACCTCTACATTCTTATGGTCGGCAAGACTGCCCCAATTCCGAAGCGCCTGGTTTTCACCGGGTAATGTATTGTCTAATGAAAGAATTTCATCACCGACTCGAAGACTGTGCTGCCCGATCCCTTTTGTGGAAAGTTCTGTGACCATCCATTTTTGTAAATCATTTTGTTCTACTGTTACACCTAAATATGGTTTGCTGACCGTCACAAGCGCCAGCCATCCCATTAATATAAAAAGAGCAGACAGGATAACGTAATTTTTTGTATTTTTCAGCTTCATTCATCTCATCCCCTGTTTCAAAATCCGCTATTTTTTGATAATCTAAATGAAGGACTATATACCTTTACAGAGGAGTTGTTGTGGATGCAATCTATTACTGTTACACCCAGTTTGGCCAAGGCTGTCCGCAATTCGCAAAAATGTGGTTTAGCGACTCGTGCAAATGATATGCCGGTAACTCCAGCGGAAAAGAAACAAATTTCGAAAGTATTCTACAATCATACTCTCATTACAAATGAATACGAAACTGCAGGCGACAATTGGTCCTAGCCCCCCACTTGATTTTACCAAGCGTTGAAGGAAATGTCTATCGACCAATTTGCGGCTCTCCTCGTGCTTTTTGGGGAGAGTCCTGCAGCAGATTTTTTAGGCCGTTAGTATTATATTACTTTTCTCTCCTCATAGAAACCCGCAAGCTTTAATTCGGCGCTATACCACCCCAATCACTTTTCCCCTTTATATATTTCCGCTAGTATACGTACGGATTGCCTCCTTTTGCCAACGCTCCTATAATAGAACTATTTTATTAAATCGAATCTATTAAACCGGGAGGACTTCTATTGAAACAGGCGCTGATCGTTGACGACACGAAATCCATCCGGGTCCTTCTGACCAAGGCGCTGGAGCACAAGGGGTTCTCAGCAGATCTGGCTGCCAGCGGTCTTGTGGCCATGGATATGCTGAAGGCTCAACCCTATGATGTTGTGTTTCTGGACATGAAAATGCCCGGTCTAAGCGGCAAGCATGTGCTGAACTGGATGGTCCAGCGGGGCATCACCACACCGGTGGTGGTGATTACGGCCTTTGGTACCGTCAAGAACGCCGTGGAATGCACCCGGCTGGGCGCATCCGCCTATCTGCAAAAGCCGTTTACCGTTGAAAAAATACACCGCCTGCTGGCGGAGCTGGAGCCCCCGCGTTCCAATGCCACTCAAGAGGCCAGTCAGCTGCTGGAGGGGGGCCATTGGGAAAAAGCACTGCCCCTGCTCTCCTCTGCCCTGGCCGTTTCTCCCGCCAATCCGGAGATTTACCGGCTGATGGGACTGGCCTACCGTCAATCCGGCCGTGTGGAGCAGGCCGACAAGTTCCAGCAGACCTACGAAATCATGAAATAGCCACCCCTATTACAGATTGGGTGTAAGCAACTAGAAAAGGAGTTTCTGTTATGGATTCACGTTTACCGCGAGAGCGTGTTGTCCGGCAGGCGGAGGAACTGGCCCGGAACAGCGCACTGCAAGGGATATTCCAGCTTCTGCCCTACCTGGTGCTGGTCCTCAATAAACAACGCCAGATTATTTATTCCAACAACGGCCTGCTTCAGGTGCTGGGGATTGTGCCGCTTCACGAACGGTTGGGCTGCCGGCCCGGCGAGATGCTCCGCTGCATCCATTCCTGCAAAACCCCAGGGGGCTGCGGCACAACCGCCTATTGCACAGTATGCGGGGCCAACACAGCTATTCTTGAGGTGCAGCAGACCGGACAGCCCGTCTACCGGGAATGTCTCCTGACTACCTCTGCAGACGGACAGCATACAGAGAGCCATGAGCTTTCGGTTCATGCTATGCCGGCAGGCCAGTCCAACCCGGATGCCATCCTTTTTATGATCCGCGACATCAGCGAGGAAAAACGCAAGAAGGTGCTGGAGCAGCTGTTTCTTCATGATTTGTTGAACAGTGCAGGTGCAGCCAGGGGATTTATGGAGCTGACCCATATGACAGAGGACCTGCCCCAGCTCCAGGAGCTGTGCGGCTGTGCCAAGGATGCCGTCGAAGTGATTATCGGGGAAATTGAAAACCACCGGGACCTAATCCATGCGGAAAAAGGGGAGTTGGACGTGAGCCCGGAGCCCGTCCACCTGAATGGCCTGATCCGTGCCGTTGCGGATTCGGTGCAGAATGCGGCGGAGCATGCGGTGGATATCCGGTTGGATTGTGAGGAGAAGCTTGTTGCGGTGAGCGACCCCATCCTCCTTCGCAGAGTGGTCACCAATATGGTGAAGAACGCCGCCGAAGCCGCCGGGGAGCAACCGATCCGCATCAGCACTTGCAGACAGGGGAACAGCATCGCCATTGAAGTACATAACGGGATATGTATGCCTACGGAGATACAGCTCCAGGTTTTCAAACGCTCCTTCAGCACAAAGGGAGAGGGCCGCGGCTACGGGACGTATGGTATGAAGCTGTTCGGAGAGAGGTATTTGAGAGGGGAAGTCCGGTTTATTTCCAGTCCTGAATCGGGAACGCTGTTCACTTTTATCCTTCCCGCAGACTACCGACAATCCCAGGGAAGCGAATCCCGAAGCAAAACGCCGATACAGCACGAAACACTTCGAACGAATGGGATTTCTTACATAAACCAGATGTAGAAGAACCGGATAAAGCCGTGGACCTCCCCTCCTCTTCGTTTCCAACCGGATGGTTGGTGCGGTATGATTTTTTTAATAAAGCGGGACGGGGGTCAAACGTCCTACTACAGCAAAGAAGAAGATGCCGGTCCGCCCCTTCAGGAGGGAGGCCGGCTTCCTTATACGCTGCGGGGGGTAACGAATTGATTGCTTTGCTGCGTTATGTGCCTTCTCTATATATCAAGCTGTTCGAGCATCATCCGTTTGCTATGCTGACTATAACCGCAAAGGGCCGCCCGTTGCTGGCCAACGCCCAAGCCAGAGCTCTGCTGGAAGCCGGTCGGGATGGGACAGCGGCGTCCGCCCTTCTGGAGAACAGCCGGCTTCTGGAGAAGCTTGCAGAGAACAAAAGCTTCGGCGGTCTCGATATCTCGGTTTATCAGGCGGGAAGACGGCGGGAGTTCCGGATCGACAGCAGCCTTATCCGGGGCCTGTTCCGTCCCGTTTTTTTGTTGTCTGTCCAGGATGTGACGGCATCCAGCCGGCATCTGAGGAGACTGCGCCACCAAGCGACCCGGGACTCCCTCACCGGAGTTTGGAACCGCGGAGCCTTCCTGGAAAAGCTGGAGGCTGCCATTGTTCTGGCGGAGCAAGAAGGGTACACACTGGCTGTGCTGTACATCGACGTCGACGAGTTCAAGGAAATCAATACGGCTTACGGCCATGAAGGGGGAGACGCCGTCCTGGCCGGTGTTGCCCGGATCATTGCGCGGATTGTCGGCAGAAAAGGTGCTGTGGGACGTTTGGGCGGCGATGAGCTGGCCGTATTCATGCACCCTGTCCCCTCTTATACGGAAATCAGCGGAACCCTGCTGGAGCTGACCAATGCCATCCGCGCCATGGACATCCCCTACAAGGGCCAAACCATCCGGGTGGAAGCAAGCTTCGGGGCAAGCCTGTATGCGGAGAACAGCGAGGATGCCGCCACTCTGCTGAACCGGGCGGACAAGGCCATGTACCGGATGAAGGAGGTCCCCCTTTTTGACTAATCCGAGAGGTTAATTCACGCTTCCTTTGTACATATTGCCCGACGGGCTGCGCGTATTGTTGGATGCTGCAGCCGTCGCGCCGCTATCTGCGTTCACAACATAAGCTGTAGCATTGTCAAGATACACCGTGTTTCCGGTAAATGAGGCGTTTTGTCCCCACCCGCTTGCACGCTCATGGACCTGGAAGGCATCTACGATCTTGCTGTTTCCATTGCGGTAGCCAGTGTTATTCCGGATGATGTCATCATTCCCCTTTACATCCATAAAGCTGTCCGCATAATTGGCCCCCGAAATGCCCGTTCCGTCAAACGTACAATTCTCTACCACGGTGCCTGTTGATCCCTCCTTAATATCCACATGCTCAGCCCGGACATTGGGGCCGAAGGATACCCCGGAGATCCGGTTATGGTCCGTTTCTTTCTTGTAACTCCCCCATTTGCCTACATCCGAGCCGACATATACCCCTTCCCCATATTCCGGATTCAGCTTTCCTGTATCATACACGCTGGAGCTTTTGATTACATTATTAGAGCTGCCGTCCCGGAAATGTACTCCTTCTTCCCCGATGTTGTATACCTCAAGATACTCCAGCCAATTGTTGTTGGCGTGATCCAGCATAATGCCCTTTTTGGCGTTGGTTATCTTCACATTGCGCACATCATAATAGTCGCCGGTAATATACAAGGCGTAGCCACTGGAGGTTGTGCCCCCGTTCAAAACCGGCTTATTCGTGGTGCTTGCTCCCTTAATGGTGATTTTGGCGGATGAGGTGCCGTTTTTGGATGCTACGAAGTTCCCTGTGAAGGTCACTCCCGCTGCAAGCGTAATCACGTCCCCAGGCTGCGCATTGGCAAGGGCTGTGGTCAAGCACGACGTTGTGCTGCAGGTTACGGACGCCGCCTGAGACGGTGCGGGTACGGACAAGGACGCGGCAGCCAGCATGGCCGCTGCAATTGCGAGCTTAAACCATTTGAACATAAATTACACACTCCTTAGATAGATTTGGTTTTGATGTTAAGCAGACAGGTTAACCTCCTTCTTAATAGAGATTCACTCATTTATTAAAGCGCTTACAAAATTAACATACAGGATTTCCCTTTTCCCGTCTTGTGGTATTCACAGGTATTTTTGTTGTTTTTTAAGGGCATCCACCGGGATGAACAATAACCCTCCTTTTGATTAATGCCCCGCTTCATGCTAAAGTGTTAGGAAGCAATGATAAACCACTTAAGCGGGGGAAATACGGTGAAAAGCAACAGAATCAAGACGGTAGAAGTCTATAAACGCGACAAATGGAACATGTTAAACGTAGAGATCAACGGAAAAACCCTCATCCTCCGGGAAATCTCCGAAGAATGGGGCGAGGAATGCCATACCTTTCTGAGCCGGCCTGCCATGATGCACTGGGCGGAGGAGCGGTTTTCTCCGAAGCGCTTCAAGGGAACGGAAGAGGAGCGGCTGCAGATCCTGGAGAATTTCCGCAAAGTTTGACCGGTGAGATGAGCGGTGGACAAGGAACGGACTTCCCGAAGTGGAATGTCCGTTTTTTTGGCGTGGAGAGGCATTCCTCCCCTGCTACCGCCGCCACCCTGATGTAAGCGCCATAAAAATCAAAAAAACCAGGAAGGACATCATGTCCCCCCTGGTTTTTATTTAGGCTTGGCCCAAAACCGCCTGGCGCCCAGCCTGCATGTTACCATAATCAGCCCATTTGCTTTTCCAATTCCTTGGCGCCCGGTGTGGGCTTGGAATCATTGTTCTTGCCACCGCTCAGGAACCAGCCTGCCGCGGCAATTCCCACCAGGACGACATAGAAGCTGAGCTTCCAGGCTGTGCTGTGGGCGAAATCCTCAGACAGAATCGCGATATCCGGGTGTGCCAGCGTAATAACGGCCAACTTGACGCCTACCCAGCCCACGATGACAAACGCGGCGATTTCCAGGTTGGGACGGGATTGCAGCAGCTTAACGAACAGGTTAGCCGCAAAACGCATAATGATCAGTCCGATGAAGCCGCCTGCGAAAATCACCAGGAATTGTCCGCCGTCCATACCGCCGATCTTGGGCAGTCCGCTGGCGGGAAGGGCTACGGCCAGTGCTACCGCGGCCAGGATGGAGTCGATTGCAAAGGCGATATCCGCCAATTCAACCTTCAGTACGGTCATCCAGAAGCCGGGTTTTTTATCCTCCACTACAACGCCTGTGGTTTCCTCAATCTTCTTGTTCTTGAACATGACCTTCCGGAAAATGTGGTTGGCTGCGATAAACAGCAGGTAAAGCGCGCCTATCGCTTGAATCTGCCAGACGTCCACCAGAAACGAAATCACGAACAGGGAAAGCGCACGGAACACGAAGGCTCCAGCCAAACCGTAAAACAATGCCCGTTTCCGCTCTTCCTCGGGAAGACGTTTAACCATAATCGCCAGCACCAGCGCATTATCCGCGGCCAGCAAACCCTCCAGCGCCACCAATACCAGCAGCACCCATCCATACTCCAAGAATAATTCCAAACTCCACTCCTCCTTATTATCTATACATTGAAAATAATAAAGACCCCTACCGCAAAAGTATCCCTCTTCGTCGAAGAAGTAATACTTCAGGGTAAAGGTCTCGCTAACAGGTGTAATAATGCCAATAAAACCGGAGCAGGAATGCCTCGTAATGACGATTTTATTGTACAGCTACTCCCCTTTACAGGTATTCAGTTGGGAATTGCGGTAAGGCTCTTGAATAGAGCATAATCGAAGCACGGGGATATTGTCAATACGAAATGAACAATTCCGACGGAATTACAATGAAACGGGCTTTGTGGTAAAATAATGAATCAAACAGCTCTTCCCGCTGCCAAGTACATATGTTAGGTGGTTTTTCGGTATGGCTGATCCGCAGGTCATTGCAACCTTTGTAATTATTTCCTTTTGCTTCGCTTTGGTGCTACTCTTAAAGAAGGACACCATCGCCCCCGGCTTTAAACGCGGTCTTGCCATTATGGCCGTCGTGATGGTCAGCTTTTCATTCTTTCTGATTTTGTACAGTTTTTTTACAATGGGACGATAAAGGCAGAATAAGCCGCGGGGACAGCCGCACATACTAATAGGCAAACTTTGGTCTCTTTTTGGGCCAAAAGGTTGCGGAGGTTAGTGCCTTGTCCCCTTTACGACTGCTGTCCCTCATCCTGTGCGCCGGGCTGCTGGCATCAAGCACTGCTCCCGCGGCAGGAGCCGCTGTCCGCCTGGACAGCCAATTCAAACCCGATAGGAGGATTCCCATGAGCCAGGTAAAAAAACGTACGGAAACCGCTCCTGAGCACCGTTGGAAGCTGGAGGACATTTTCCCCAGCCAGGAGGCGTGGGACAAGGAGTATCAGGACACCAAGGAGCTGCTGAAGAAGGCGGAGGATTTCCAGGGAAAGCTGTCCAGCCCCGACGCGGTCAAAGCCTGCTTCGAGCTGGAGGACAAAATCTCCCTGCATACGGAACGTCTATATGTCTATTCCAATATGAAGCATCACGAGGATACGGCGGAGCCGGAGTATCAAGCCCTGTCGGAGAAATCCAAGAAGCTTTCGGTTGAAGCGGGCGAGGCCTTATCCTTCATTACGCCGGAAATTCTGAGCTTAAGCGACGATGAGCTGAACAAGCTGATTCAGGCTCCCGAGCTGGCCTTTTACAAGCTGACCCTGGAGGAAATGCTGCGGCAGAAGGCCCACGTGCTCTCCAAGGCCGAAGAAGCCCTGCTTGCCCAGGTTGGCAATATTTCCAGCGCCCCCAGCACCATCTTCTCGCTGATCAACAATGCGGACATGAAGTTCCCGAAGGTGAAGAATGAAGACGGCGATGAAGTCGAGCTCACCCACGGCAGCTACATCACCTTCCTGGAGAGCAAAAACCGGGATGTGCGCCGGAACGCCTTCAAAACCATGTACGAAACCTACAGCAAGCAAAAGAACACGCTGGCCGCGACCTTATCTGCCAATGTAACCAAGAACCTGTTCTACTCCCGGGCCAGAAAATATCCGTCCGCTCTGGAAATGTCCCTGTTCGGCGACAATATCGACAAGGCTGTCTACACCAACCTGATCGACACCATCCATGAAGCCCTTCCCCTGCTGCAGCGGTATATGACCCTGCGCAAGAAGCTGCTCAAGGTGGATGAGCTGCATATGTATGATCTTTTTGCCCCGCTGGTAGAAGAGTTCGATATGAAAATTACATACGACGAAGCCAAGGAAATCGTCACTGACGCCTTGAAGCCCCTTGGTCAGGACTATCTGGAAGTGTTGAAGGGCAGCTTCAACAACGGCTGGATCGACATCTACGAAAATGAGGGCAAACGCAGCGGCGCATACAGCTGGGGCGCTTACGGCACCCATCCTTATGTGCTGCTGAACCACAAGGACAACCTGAACAGCATGTTCACCCTTGCTCATGAGATGGGCCATGCGATGCACAGCTACCTGTCCGATACGAATCAGGAATACCGGTACGCCCAATACACCATTTTCCTGGCCGAGGTGGCCTCCACGCTGAACGAGGCGCTGCTGATGGATTATCTCCTGAAGAAAACCACCAACCCCAAGGAAAAGATGTACCTGCTGACCTATTATGCCGACCAGTTCCGGACCACCGTTTTCCGGCAAACCATGTTCGCCGAATTCGAAATGCTGATCCATGCCCGTGCCGAAGCCGGCGAGTCCCTGACTCCACAGGATTTCAGCAAAATCTACTATGATCTGAACGTGAAGTACCACGGCACAGAGATGGCGGTGGATAAGGACATCGAGATGGAATGGGCGCGGATCCCCCATTTCTACAACAGCTTCTATGTGTACAAATATGCCACCGGCTTCTCTGCGGCCACCAGCTTCTCCAAGCAGATTCTGGATGAAGGCCAGCCTGCGGTGGACCGCTATCTGGGCTTCCTGCAGTCCGGCGGCAGCGACTTCTCCCTGAACATCCTGAAGAAGGCCGGTGTGGATATGTCCTCGCCTGAGCCGATCCGCCAAGCCATGGACGTATTCAAAGGTTTGATCGAGCAAATGGAAGAGCTTACCGGGAAGTAATATCCCTGCTTAACTGGCCCCCTTTGCTTCTGACTTGTCGCTGTCTGTTCCTTCTTTAAGGGCAGACAGCTTTTTTTATGAAAAAGAATCGGGATGCTATTCATAAACGTTTACCTGTTGAGGAAAGGCTTAATGGGGCTTTTCCTATTTGGGAGGAATGCTAATGTTCGTTTCCTGTGATGATGAAGGTTTGTTTGCCTGTCTGGATAAAGTGGGACTGCAAGAGAAGGTTTTGCGGGAGCAAACGGTGCTGTTGAAGATTAACCTGGCCCGTCCGGCTAAGCCCAACCATCCGCGCACAGATGCCGGGCTGCTTGCCAAGATGATCGAATACGTTAGCGCTTACGGAGGAAGCTGCGCCATTGCGGAAAGCGCCAACGGCTATTTACGGGAGAATCTGGAGCAGGCCGGACTGACGGGTTTGATCCAAAAGCACAAGGTCCGGGTAATCGATTTGGATTTAGAGGAGGCTGAGCAAGTTATCATTGATGGCGAGAAGCACTATATCCCGAAGTGCTTCAGGAATTATAGCCTGCGAATCGGCCTGCCCGCCACCTCCAAACGGCCTGGAATGATCTATTCCAACAATATTAAATTGTTCGTAGGAGCAGTGCCCAGGAGCATGTATCAGCTTGATGAGCAGGTGGTGGACTGGCGTCCCCGCGTACATGTGGATCTCCACCGCTCTGTGGCCAATATTTTCAAGGCAGTGCAGACGTATGCTCCCTTCACCTGGTTTATTAACGGCGGCTTAGCCATGCACGAGAGCCGCGGTGAGTTTATGCTGGATGGCATTCTTGTCGGCAATGATGCTGCCGAGCTTGATCTTTATGTCCAGGAGCGTTATTTTTTCGACTTGGAAAAGCCAGATTATTTGAACCGGCTGGCCTGATGAAGGGTGCAACCTTTTCTCCTCCCGTCACGTCTGGATGGAAACAGGCTGATATTGGAAAATTCCAGGGGGAGGATTGCACTTTTATGAAACGCTTCTCTATTATCACTGCCGCATCGGCTATCACTCTGGCAGCAGTCATTGCAGGCAGTATCGCACTTGGCGCGGCTCCGGCCGAATCCCGTGAGCAGACCTCAGCCGCTTCCCAGCCAACCGCCACCGTACCCGCGAATGACGCCAATCTGCCGCCGGTCCCGCTCACCGGATTCACCATCGCCGTAAATGGAAAGCTGCTGGAGCCGGATGCCCTTCCGTATCTTGCCGGGGATACGATGCTGGTGCCTTTGCGGGCTCTGACCGAGGCATTGGGCGCTGTCGTTAGCTATAATGAAACTGCCGGTTCCATCATAGCCGTCAAGGACGGAAGCAGCATTGTGCTTATACCCGGTGACTCCATTGCCACGAAAAATGGTACACCCGTCCAGTTGGCCGCCGCCCCCGTAAGAGATGGGGATGTAGTGCTGGTGCCCCTGCGGTTTTTTGCCGAAGCCTTCGGCACCTCGGTGAAGTGGGATGGCGCTGCCAAACGGGTGACGGTGGAGTCGGAGGACTATCTGCTGCCAGCTATCGGCAGTTACGCGAAGCTGAAGGAGCTGTTGGCTAGCGCGCAGGATCAAGGAATTACCATCGGGCCAGGACACGGAATGCAGGTATTTGTGATGGAGGATTCAGCTGTCGCCCGGTCTGAAATTGCCACAAGCGCTGCCCAGAAGCAAAACGCCAGCGCTGCCCCGAAGGGGGATTTTTCCGCCACCAATGTACAGGTTCAGGGGGTGGATGAAGGCGATGTGGTGAAAACCGACGGGGAGTTTATTTATCAGGTAAACGGCAGCCGGGTCATGATCGTGCGGGCTGCGCCGGAAGACAAGATGACATTGGAGTCTGTCCTCCAATTGGAGGAAAAGACTTTTGCCATTCAGGAGCTGTATGTGGACGGAGACCGCCTTACGGTCATTGGGTCCTCCAGCAGGAAGCAGGAGCCGCAGAACCCCGACGTATCTTCCGCCAAGGAAAGTTTGTCTGTTGGGGGAACGGCCGCTAAACGCCGGATTGCCCCTGCAGCCCCCTCCACGGTCAAAACCCTCGTCTACGATATCGCAGACCGCAAGGCACCCAAACTCCTGCGGGAGGTGGAGACGGAGGGCAGCTATGTCTCCTCCCGCCGAATCGGCGGTGAAGTGTATGTGATTGCCAACCGGTATTTGAACAGGTACGGCATTATACAGGACAACAGGGAATCGGCCGCAGTGCCTGCTTACCGGGATACCGCCATGTCCGGACAATGGACGGAGGCCAAGTACGAGGATATCCGCTACTTCCCTGACTCCCTCTACAGTGCATATCTGGTTGTAGCCGGGATCAGCACAGCCTCTCCGTCTGTACCTGCGGAGGTCTCCATATACCTGGGTTCGGCGGAAAATGTGTTTGCTTCAGCGGATCATCTATATGCGGCCTTCCCTCGACGCCAGGTGAGTGAGGACCGGGTAAAGCCAGCAGCAGGCACTTCTGCGGATGTTGCAGCCGAATATATCCGGATTAACGTGGATGAAACCACTCAGGTATACAAATTCCGGCTGGACAAAGGCAAGGCGAGCTTTGCAGCCAAGGGTCAGGTGCCGGGAACGGTGTTGAACCAATTCTCCATGGATGAACATAACGGCTACTTCCGCATCGCCACCACCAAGGGCAAGGAATGGGGCAGAGCCGGCGAGAAGCTGACCAACAATGTCTATGTGCTCAACGAGGATATGGGCATCAGCGGTCAAATCGAAGGAATTGCACCTGGGGAAAGCATTTATTCCGTACGCTTTATGGGCAACCGGGGTTACATGGTCACCTTCCAAAAGGTGGACCCGCTGTTTGTGCTGGATTTCTCCAATCCCGCCTCCCCCTCGATCCTGGGCCAGCTGAAAATCCCCGGGTACAGCGACTATTTGCACCCGTATGATGAAAACCATCTCATCGGCTTCGGCAAGGATGCGGTGGTGGTCACAGATGAGCGCTACGAAAAAAGCCCCCAGCCCACAGACGGCACGGCCTATTACCAAGGCATGAAGATTTCCATGTTCGACGTCACCGACGTGTCCCGCCCCAAGGAGCTATTCCAGACCGTCATTGGGGACAGAGGGACGGATTCGGAGCTTCTGCGCAACCATAAGGCCCTCTTGTTCTCCCGGGACAAAAACCTGCTGGCCTTCCCCGTCACGGTAGCGGAGGTGCCTGCGGGCCAGAAGAACAATCCGATGGCGTACGGCCAATTCGCCTTCCAGGGCGCTTACGTGTACCATGTGGACCTGCAGGAGGGCTTCCGCCTCCGGGAGACTGTCACCCACCTCGGTGAGGACGAGCTGAAAAAAGCAGGCGGAAGCCTGTACGAGAGCAATCACCAGATTGGGCGGCTGCTCTATATCGGCGATACGCTGTACAGTCTGTCTCCCGGCCAGATCCGGGCCCAGAATCTGGAGACCCTGGCCGAGACAGGACGGCTTGAGCTGCCTTAAGGGTGGGCAGAGCTTACTGGCATCGGCCGGGCTTACTGGCTCACTGGCATCAGCCCTACTCCCGGTTCACCGACATCAGTTCTACTCCCGGCTCACCGGCCTGGGCTCTAACGGAACTATAAGACTTTTAGCCGGTCAGAATCAGGTTGGTGGGACGGTAACATACGGATTGAAACCTCTGGCCCGCTCTAACGGAACTCTCGGACACTTAGCAGCCTGAATTCAGGTTGGTGGCGGGGTAACGGATGGGGGTTAGCACCACTGACCCCGCTCTAACGGAACTATCCGACTCTTAGCGGTCTAAAATTAGGGGTTTGGCGCGGTAACGGAACTATGACGCTTTTAGCGCACAATTTTTACTGTTTTGCCACCGCCTAGAGCAGCTAAGCGCTTCTGAGTTCCGTTACATTTCTAACACACCAATTATTGGCCTTTAAGGGTCGCTGAGTTCCGTAAGACGTGGCGCGGGATGCACGGGAGTGCAGATGGGACCGAAAAACCGGGGATAATGGCGGAAGGAGCCAGGCAACTGGGGGAATGCGGATAATAGTAGTGTGCCGCGGACTCGAAGACTGTGGATGATGGTAGTGTGTCAGTGACTGGAGACTGTGGATGATGGTAGTGTGTCAGTGACTGGAGACTGTGGATGATGGTAGTGTGTCAGAGACTGGAGACTGCGGATGATGGTAGTGTGTCAGTGACTGGAGACTGTGGATGATGGTAGTGTGTCAGTGACTGGAGACTGCGGATAATGGCAGTATGCCAAGTAACTAAAGATTGTAAGTGGTGGAAGAGGCTTAACGGATGGAACCTTGGGATGTAACAGGAAGAGTATTTGCCCCACCCAATAGAGACAGCAAAAAAGGACAGTCCCGGCAGATTAACTCTGCCGGATTGCCCTTTTTTTGCACATGTTTGCGACTGGACGGAGGGTTATTGCAGGCTTACTGTAAAGGCTCCTGCCGCTTCTTCGCCCCAGAACAGCTCCAGCCGGTCATTGTCCTTCACCGGGCCGACTCCCTCGGGGGTTCCGGTGAAAATAATATCTCCTTGGCCCAACCCATACTCCGCGGCGCAGAAGTCAATGATCCGCTGCAGGTCGAAGATCATGCGGGAAACATTGCCCCGCTGGGCCTCCTCCCCATTCTTCAGCAGCGTAAAGTCCTGCTCGGCCAGCCGGGCCGTACCCGGGAAATCCAGCCACGGGCCTAACGGCGCAGACCGGCGGAAGCCCTTGGCCGGCAGCCAGGGCAGCCCCTTGACCTTAATGCCGGATTGCACATCCCGCAGCGTAAAGTCGATGCCGAAGGCCATGCCGTCGATAAGCTCATCGGCAGACAGACCCGGCTCGTAGCTGCGTCCGATGCGGATGACCAGCTCCGTCTCGAAGTGGAGCTCTCCCCGCAGCCCCGGCAGCCCGATGGCGCCTCCATCAGCAGGCGTCAGAGCATGGCTGGGCTTCATGAAAATCATTGGCTCCTTGGGCAGCTCATTCCCAAGCTCCTCCGCATGGGCCTTATAATTGCGTCCTACACAGTATACGTTGCGGATTGATGCGAACATTGGCTTCCTCTCCTTTATCTGTTTCGGTATGTCCCCTGGAATACCCAGATTACCTGCGATTATTCCAAAAAATGAACGGCACGGCTGTCCTTGTGCAGCACCTCGAAGCGGAAGCCTAGCTCCCGCAGCCCCCGGATCACCTCGGGCAGGGCTTCGACGGTGGTGATTTTGCCCCGGGCGTCGTGCATCAGCACGATGGCGTTGTTTTTGTTGGCCGCGGCGTACAGCACTGCGCCTACAATCTCTTCCTTGGGCTGCACCGCCTGCGCAGCGTCAGTGGAAGAGACGTTCCAGTCGAAATACTGGTACCCCTCCTCCCGCACCCGCTTGACCAGCCGCGGCAGCATCCATGGGCTCCCCTTGGCCCGGCCCAGCCTGGTGTTGGAGCCCCCCGGGAACCGGAGCAGCTCCGTGGCCGAGCCTGTCAGCTCCTGGAGCGCCCGGTCCAGCTTATGTACATCCTCCATAAAGGCAGCCTCGCTCCGGTACAGGCGGTAATCATGGGAATAGGTGTGGTTGCCCAGCACATGCCCCTCTGCCGCCATCTGTTGGATCAGCTCCCGGTGCTGCTCAACCCCGGAACCGGTCACGAAGAAGGTGGCGCGAATATTCTCGCGGCGCAGAATGGACAGGACCTGCGGCGTCAGGCCCGAAGGGCCGTCGTCGAAGGTCAGATAGGCGGTGCGCGGAGCAGCCGCACCGCTGCCGGGTTCAGGGGCGGGCTCGGCCCCCGCCCGCCCCTGCACTGCCCCGGGCCCGGCCACGGGGGGCCCGGCTAACGCGCCCGGCCGGCCAGGCTCCGCTGCCGGCCGGGCCGGTTCAACCAGCCGGTCCGCCTCCACGGACCGGACCGCACCCCCGGGCCCGCCCGCTGCGCGGAACCAGGCGGGCGATGGCCCGGGCATGGCCGCGTACGGCGAAGCCGCGGCCGGCCCTGTACCGGAGCCGGCGCTGCGCCCGGCTCCCCCTTGCCCGCAGCCGGCGGCAGCGGCGGCGCATAAACCCACGCTAACGGCAATCCTCAGGAATCGTGATGTCCACATCGGCGAATCTCCTCTTGATGAAGGTTTTGCTGTTAGTATGGATTACCGGTTGCGGAATATGGCTGCCAAATCATGCAAGCTCTGCCATCAGCCCGAGGGTACGTTTGCCTCCTACTTGGCGGAAACCCGCCCGTCTGCACCGATACCGGTCCCATAGGAGACCTTCTCCAGCCGCTGGAACAGCTTTTGGGCGTCGGCCTCCTCCATTTTTTTCAGATGGGCATATTGATTCCACAAAGGCGCAAGGGTAAGGCCGCAGCCGCCGTCCTTGCCGCATTCCGCCTGCAGCACCGCCGTCTCCCAGGAGGGGGCATGGTCATTGGTAGTGAACAGGAAGTTACCCAGACTATAGGCAATCCACTTGCCTTGATAGTGCTCCAAACCCTGCAGCACATGGGGATGGGTCCCGACAATCAAATCCGCCCCTGCATCGATAAAGGAGCGGGCCATTTTGCGGTGCTCGTCCAATGGCTTCTCCGCCTTTTCCTCCCCCCAATGGGCCATCACCACCACCAGATCCGCCTTGTCCCGGGTTTCCTCGATAGTCTTGATTGCCTGCTTGGGATCATAAAGCTGCGTGGTGCCGGGTTGGTTTTTACCGGCCTTCCAGGAGTTGTCCGGCACTTTATGGCTGAAGCCCAAAAAAGCAATCTTGATGCCGTTTTTCTCCACGATCACCGGGCGGTAAGCCTCCTCCAGATTTTTACCCGCACCTGTATGTAAGATTTCCTTTGCATCCAAAGCCTTGATCGTGTCCAACAGACCATCCTGCCCGTAATCCAGAATGTGGTTGTTGGCCAAATTGACGATATCGAAGCCTGCCGCCTTAAAAGCAGGGAGGGCGTCTGGACTGGAACGGTAGGTGTATTGCTTTTGCTGCTGGTCACCCCGGGTGGTGATCGGGGTCTCCAGATTGGCGATGGTGAAATCCGGCTTCTGCAAAAGCTCCGCAATCTCCCGGTACGGGTAATCATAACCGTTGGTTTTGAGAATGGTTTCTACATTCCCCGCAAAAATTACATCTCCCGTAAAGGCCATGCTCACTTTATCCCCGGCACCGCTTGAAGGGACGGAAGGGGACGTTGTGCTTTTACCCGGAATGGTGGTGGATACAGGCGGCACGCCCACTCCCGCTCCTGCGCCTGACGCCGCTGCCGACGGGGACGGACTTAGCTTCGGCGACTGTGTAGCTTGAACGGAGGGTGAACCCCCGCCGCCTCCCGCCGTTTGAACGGGTGCCACCGAAGCAACCGTGGGGGAATTGCTATCCGCACTATCCCGGAGCAATTCCTGCCCCAGCCAAACGGCAGCGCATACAAGCACCACTGCTGAGGCCGCACCCGCAAGCTTCATCCGTTTCTTCCGTGATTTACGCAGCCGGCGCTGCTGTTCAAGACGAGAATTTTCCATTGATGGTTCCAACTCCTTTTGCCAAACACTGCATGGATGCTGTGCAACTTTATGCCGCAGAGCTTCCTGCCGCTGCCCTTTCCGTGAAGATAACGGCAGGCAAGATGCTCACGGTACGCTTAGGTGTTCCCACTGTTCTCAGCCGCAATAGAGGAATGCCAGCTTCCTCTATTACACGACGGTACGGCCTGTTATAACGGATAACGGTACCCAACCTTACGCTATTCCCCGCCGCCTGATGAGCATAGAGCTAAAGCGGCCCCATAACGGAAGTCTCCCTTCCGCAATCACCTATTTTCTCGCCTAAATAAAGAAATAAGAGAAGATCCCCTTCCCCTATTCCCCGCCAACATCCCCGGCACACCAAACGGGCTGGAGGCTGACGCCGGATTCTCCTATTATATCAAATGCGTAACAGATTGCGGGATTTACGTCTTTTTTCACAGAATGAATATAAATCGACATTGAAGCTTATATTTCGACATTTTATAATAGGTGTATCGAATGTGAAAGGTTGTTGATTGGGGAATGTCCATCAAACTGAGGACCTGTCTCTCTCTTGTATTCGGATTGCTGATGATCCTCCTGACGATTCTGCTGGGCGTGGTGATCAACCGCATATCCAGCAATAATATTGAGAAGGAAATCGGAAATACCCTGGGCGGCATCGCCTACCAAATGTCGGACAAGCTGGACTATTTCATGTGGTCCCGCTCTGGTGAAGTTGATGTGGTCAGCAAGCTTGACGTGCTGCGCAACCCGGAGGAGCGTGCAGACGCACAAGAGCTTCTGCAGGAGCTGAAGGCCAATATCCCTTCCTTTACTTGGATCGGGTTGACGGATGCCAAGGGTGTAGTAACCGCCTCTACAGAGAATTTGCTCCAGGGGGTGGACATCAGCCAACGGCCGGTGTTCAAGGAAGGCTCCAAGGGAAAATTTATCGGCGACGTCCACGAAGCCGTGCTGCTGGCCAAGCTGCTGCCCAATCCTACGGGAGAAGCCATGCAGTTTGTGGATATCAGTGTCCCCCTTACAGATTCTGCCGGACAATTCAGCGGTGTGCTGGCAGCCCATCTGAGCTGGGAATGGTCCAAGGAAATGGAGAATTCCCTGCTGGAATCCTATTCCTCCCTGAAGGAGCATGTGGACATTATCGTGGTCAGCCGCAGGGATAATGTGGTGCTGCTGGGACCCGGTGAGCTGGTCGGACAATCCCTGCAGCTGGACAGCATCCAAAAGGCCTCCTCCCAAAAGGGCGGCTGGGCTCTGGAGTTTTGGCCGGACGGCAAAAGCTACGTAACCGGATACGCTTACGGCGACGGATATATGAATTATGGCGGGCTGGAGTGGACGGTTCTGGTCCGGGAGCCGAAGCACATTGCCTACCAGTCTGTTCACGACATGCAGCGGTACATATTCATCATCGGATTTGCGGCAGCGGCCGTGTTCGCTCTGTTGGGCTGGCTGGTGGCCGGTCTGGTAGCCAAGCCGCTGACCAATATTGCCGCTGCCGCCAGGCGGATCCAGTCCGGCGAACGGATTGAGCTTCCCCGGCACAAGGGGATCGCCGATATTGAGAACCTCACGGATTCCCTGGGCAACCTGCTGCGCAATCTTACCTCGACGGAAGCGGCACTTGGCCATATGGAAAACCTGGCTCATCATGACCGGCTTACCGGCCTGCCCAACCGGGTGGGCTTCGAGGAATACACCCGCTTGATTGCGGACCGGAGGAATTCCCCGGGAAGCGGCGCCATTCTCATGTACATGGATTTGGACGGGTTCAAAAAAGTAAATGATACCCTCGGCCACGCTGCCGGGGATGAGCTCCTGCGAATTGTGGCCCAGCGTCTCCTTGGCCAGCTGCGGGAGGGCGATATGGCCGCCCGGCTTGGGGGCGACGAATTCGTCGCCGTGCTGCGCCACGGCCACGCCGACAGCAGAAAGGTAGCCATGGCTGCGGCAGGACGGATTCTCGACGCCATCCGCGAGCCCTATCTTTTGGACGGCAGGGAAGCCACTGTGGGCATCAGCATTGGCGCCGCCGCGTGGCCCGAGGACGGGGCAGACCTTCAAGAGGTGATGAAGCTTGCCGATGCGGCGCTTTACAAGTCCAAGCATAAAGGCAAAAACTGCGTAACCCTCCATAACGGATAAACGGGTTTCCGCAAACAAAAAGGGCCGGATTCTCCCCGACGGGGGAAGACATCCGGCCCTTTATGCATTCATGATGCTATGCCGTCACATCCCGTTTGGTAAACAGGCTCCAGGCCACCGCGGCAAACGCCGCGAAATATAAGATCAGCATGACGATGGAGAATCCCATGGTCATTCCTTCTACCACAGGCTCCCTTCCTGCCGTATATTGCCGAAGGTTCAGATTGGAGAACAGGAAATATTTGATCCAATCGTAACGCTGCAGCACAGCGGTGATCATGTTGCCCAGGAACATCAAGCCGAGGGACAGGCCGATGGCCATGGACGAGCTGCGGAAGGCCGACGAGATCATAAAGGCGAAGGTCACCATCATCACCAGGCTGACGCACTCATACCCGTAATTCACCAGACTCTGCATGAACATGCTGCTTTCCACTACCGCTCCGTCCTTCACTGCCAGGAACGGGATGCTGAAGCCGTCCACACCGTAGGCTACCGCCCCGATGATCATGGCGCTCACCAGCATCAGCAGAAGGCCGAATATGGCGAAGAGCAGCGTGGACAGATATTTGGACAGCAGAATCTTCCAGCGCCGTACCGGACGAATCAGCAGCAGCTTGATGGTTCCTCCGGCGAATTCCCCTGCAACAATATCCGCCGCGATCACGATGGTAAAAATGGACAGCAATGTAATCAGATTGGAGGAGAACATGACCGTGCTCCACAGGGTCTGCTTCTCCGTATCGTAATTATGCTCCAAGGCATAACGGGAGACCATTACCGTTTCCTTCAGATACTTCCCATATTCCTGATCCGCAGCCATATTGGGATCATTCAGCTGGGATTCCATACTGGTTATCCGCTGCTCCAGCCGTTGGCGGTAATCCCCCTCATCCGGCGAAGGACGCTCATAAATCTTGTTGATCACCACGGAGGCAAGCAGGATCGCCAGCACAATTCCCAGCATGACCCAGGTCCGCGCACGCCGGTAAATTTTCATATTTTCATTCATCACCAAAGGGCGCATTCTACTCAATTTGTCCACTCCCCGTCATTTCCAAGAATTTATCCTCCAGGGATCTGCCGCTGGCCTTCACGCCGTATACGCGGAAGCCTTCCTTCACCAGCTGCTCGATAATCACCGGAATTTCCTCCCGCTCGAGAATCGCCTCGAATCCGGAGGTATCCGCCAGCACCTTCGCCTCGGGATACAGCCGGCCGATAATCTCCGCCCCTTCCACAGGCCGGGAAATATCGAACCGGACATGCCCTGCCCCATCTGCCCGGGTAATGTCGCCCATCTCCTGGATACCGACCAGCTTGCCGGTTTGGATGACCGCTACGCGGTCGCACATCAGCTCCATCTCGGACAACAGATGGCTGGAGACCAGCACGGTAATCCCCTCCTCCCGGGCCAGCCGCCGCAGATAATCCCGCAGCTCGCGGATCCCTGCCGGGTCCAATCCGTTCGTAGGTTCATCGAGAATCAGAAGCTTGGGGCGGTGCATAAGCGCTTGGGCCACACCCAGACGCTGCCTCATGCCCAGGGAATACCGCTTGACCTTATCATGAATCCGGTTGCCCAAACCAACCAGATCGATAACTTCCTTCAGCCGGTCCTTGCTGATCCCTTCATGCATCCGGGAGAAGTGGATCAGATTCTGGTAGCCGGTCAGATATTTGTACATCTCCGGATTTTCCACTATGCCGCCCATCAGCTTCATAGCATCCTCAAAGCGGGAGTTCACATCTAACCCGCCGATTTTTACAGAGCCCTCGGTCATGGAAATCAAACCGGTAATCATCCGGATGGTGGTGGTTTTGCCGGCCCCGTTGGGACCCAGCAGGCCAAAAACCACTCCTTGTGGAATATCGAAGCTCAGATGGTCCACAATGGTCTTGCCGCCAATGCGCTTGGTTACATTGCGCAGTTCGAGAATCGGTGCAGAATTGGACATAGTGCCTCCTTCATAGGATTACAGTGCCGCCTGCCATTACGGCCGTGTGTTGGTAAGCCTCTTCCATTTTAGTAGACCTTTCTTAAGGTGAAAAGGAATTTCTCCTTATCTTTTCCTTAAACCATGTTAAAATGAAACAAACCACATTCATCAAGAAGGAGCCGCAAACCGATGTCCGCAACCGCCTCACGGCTGGAGCAAAACCAACCGCACAGCACCGTCAGCCGCAGCAGGCTGTCTATTTTTTGCGCTGCAACCATCCTGTATTGGATCAGTATGTATACGTATGTACCCGTGCTCTCCCCTTACCTCGAAAGCAAAAGCTATTCCTTCAGCGTGATCGGCATCATTCTGGGCAGCTACGGCTTTATGCAGATCCTTATCCGGCTGCCGCTGGGGATTTATTCGGATAAGCTGGGCAAACGCAAGCCGTTTCTGTTTCTCGGTTTTGCCGCAGCTACGGTCAGCTGCTTTATGTTTCTTATTCCCGGCCATTGGCTGTGGCCGCTTCTGGCCCGCTCCGTGGCGGGCGTTTCCGCCTCCGCATGGGTAGGATTTACGGTGCTGTTCGCCGCCTATTACCCGCCCGAGCAGGCAACCCGCGCCATGGGCACCATCAGCTTCCTGACTGTCACCGGCCAGTTGATCGGCATGGCCCTCTCCGGCTTTTTGGCCGACGGGCTGGGCTGGCCCTCTGTGTTTGTGGCCGGAGGTGCGGCGGGGATTGCCGGTTTGGTGCTGGCCTTCGCTGTGTATGAAGCACCTCCCCAGCAAGGCCGTGTTCCCATGCGGGTGAAGGATCTGGGCAGCGTCATCACAAACCCTATGCTGCTGAAGGTGTCCGCCTTATCCATTCTGGCCCATAGTATCCTTTTTATTACCATGTTTGGCTTCACTCCGTCCCAGGCCTTGCTTCTCGGCGCCAGCAAAAGCGGGCTCACCTTCTTAAGCGTGTGCTTCATGATTCCCCATGCCGTCACCTCCATTCTGTCGGGGAAGGTGTTTGCCCCCCGTTTCGGACCCTGGAATATGGCATTTACAGGTTTCGCCTTAAGCGCCGTCTGCACCTTGGCGATTCCCTTCGTCCCCAATTTCGGCATGCTCTGCGTGACTCAGGCGGTAAACGGCTTTGCCCAGGGCTTGCACCTGCCGCTACTGCTGGGATTGGCTATTCAGGAGATTGAGCCTGCCAAACGGGCCACGGCAATGGGCTTTTATCAGGCTGTATACGCCTTGGGCATGTTCGCCGGACCGTTTATCGCCGGATGGCTCAATGAAGGCTTTGGCCTGGACGCAGGCTTTTATCTGGGGGGAAGCATCGGGCTGTGTGCGGCGGTGCTCGCCCTCAGCTGGAGAAAAGCCGCCGCTGGCGGTCGGAGCTGACCAGAGCCAAACGGAAGTGGCGGAAGGAGGACATAGCCATGGCAAGTGAAAGCTGGTGGGAGCTTACGCCGGTGCTGGAGCATCATTATTATTGGCACCAGAAGGAGAAATTCCTGCTGGATTCGGACCGTTATCCCCACTGGACCATGTTTGCCGTCACCGGTGGAAAATTTGAATACGACATTCTTGGCAACCGGGGCACCGCCAAGCTGGCGGAGTTGGTCCTCTGCCCGCCGGAGACGGATTTCGGCAGACGGGTTACAGAGATATTGAGCTTTCACTTCCTGGCCTTCTCCTTCAGCGGACCGGACGGGACCAAGGTGACGGAACTGCCGGGCCTGGAGGGATATAAGCTGGAGGTAGCGGATACGCAGCGGCTTTTCAATACCTTCGGACATCTCAGGAGCGCCGCCATGTCCCCTGGCACTTGGGTGGGGCCTTGGTCGGATCATCTGCTGAAGGATCTCTGGAAGCAGGTAGCCTTCGAGCGCCTCCAGCCCGTTTCCTCCGGCTATGGACAGGAGAAGCACCGTTTTCCCGATGACCCCGTTATGGATGTGGCGGGCCGGATCATTCAGGAGCAGGCGTGTACCCCTCTAAGCTTGGCCGGGCTGGCGGAACGGCTGGAGCTGACGCCGGTGCAGCTGACCCGCCGCTACAAAGCGGTGTTCGGGTTAAGCCCGTCCGAGCATGTGCTGGAGCTCCGGATGCGGCATGCCTGCAGCCTGCTCACCGGCACCACCTTTAGTCTTGACGCTATAGCAGAAGCGTGCGGCTACGAAACCGGCTTTTATTTGAGCCGGATTTTCACCAAAAAGATGGGCATGAGCCCCTCCGCCTACCGGAAGGCATACCGGATTTAGGGCTTGGTTGGAGGAAGAAGCAACGCGGAAGCAGCGATCAGCTTATACGAATGTGCCCTCGACTGCCGTTGGGGGAAGGGGCGGCTTTGACTTACAAACCGGATGGGTTGAAGCGTCTAACGGAACCTAGAGACGCTTAGCGCCTGTAAAACAGCCAGTTTGGTTTTTAACGGAACCCAGCGCCTCTTAGCGCCCATTTTGCATTCCAATTGGCCTAATTGAGCTGGCTAAGCGCCTTTGAGTTCCGTTAGCGCGCGGGAGCAACAGATTTCAGCCTCTAGGAGCCGTTCAGTTCCGTTAGCGCCCGCAGGGACTAGCGCGACTCACTGGCACTCACCAGAATTCACCAGAACTCACCAGAACTCGCCGGGACAGCCTAACACCCATTTTTCGCCATAATTTGTTGAATGGCAGGGCGTGATTTTGACAAATATTCATTGATTTTGCCGGAACATGAACTTTTTCCACACCCGAAGCGTCTATATAAAGTGGGTAGAGGAGGGTGTATAAACCAAATGAATGCCAATACGGAAGCAAGCACGGCCAATTATGATTATCTTCAGCAAGCAGCAGCCGAAACGACTGATACCAGAACCGCTTTGCGGGATCTGATGACTACATACGGAGACGATGTTTGGAATTATGCGTTCAGCCTTTGCCGCAATTCCGACATGTCCGACGACATCACCCAGGAGGTTTTTCTGAAGGTGTACCGCAAGCTGGGCAGCTTCAGGGGCGAATCCTCCATTAAAACCTGGCTCCTTGCCATTACCCGGCATACAGCCTTCGACATGCAGCGCAGCTCCTTCTGGAAACGGATTACCAGCTCGGATATTTTCACCGCAGCGGCAGTCCAGCCCTCCGCCGAACATGAGGCCATCGAACGGTTCTCGATTAACGACATCTGGCAGAAGGTGATGGAGCTGCCCGTCAAGTACCGGGAGGTATTGATTCTGTATGCCCATTACCAGTTGTCCATGCGGGAGATGGCGGAAATTCTGAAGCTGTCCGAAGGTACCGTCAAGTCCCGGCTGTTCCATGCCAGGGCCAGGGTGCTCAAGCTGAAGGAGCGTGACCTGATTGAGCCGGAATGATTCCGACTGGGAAAAGGAGTTGGGCGACAAGCCCCGTAGCGGCAAAGGGTTCAGTGATGATCTCCGGCGCCGCATCGAGGACCAGGTGGAGCAAAGGGACCGCAGACGCCGCCGGTGGCTGTGGCCTGCTGCCGGCCTCTGCGGAGCTGCCGGTGTCTGTGCGCTGTATCTTCTGGGCGGGCTCTCCCTTCTGCCGGGCCAAGGCGTTCAAGCCGATCTGGCTGCAGACTTAAGCCCGTCCGCCGTTCAGTCCACTCCGGAAGCTACGGCCGCGCAGGCCCGTTTGCTGGAGGAAATCAATGTGAAGTCCGGGCTGCTCATCGGCTTGCGCCAGGATGCCGGTACGGATACCTCCGCAAACGGAGCGTCCGGGAGCTCCAGCAGCTACCGGACGCTCATGCTTGCCCAAGTGGACGGACAGCTCCAGGTTGCCGCCCAGGGCGATGGGGTCCTCGTGCCGTATGGCCAGAAATTCTGGAAGATCGAATCCAAGGATGTGGCTACCGAGTCGGATGAGCTGCATTATTTGGTGGCGTATCCCGCCGACAAAAAAACGGATGCCCGGCAAATCTATGATAACCCCGAGGAAAGCATTGTGCTGCGGGAAAAGCTGCTGTTTGCCGGAAACCAATATGTATCCGTAGAGGAGAATGAAATATGGCGGGACGGCAGCCTGCCTGCCGAGGAAAGCAAGGTGTGGGTGCGGAAGCTGAGCCAGCTTAGTGATGCCGCTGTGCCCCGGTCTGCTTCGGCCGCCGGGCTGGCACATGTTACCTTGCAGGAGATTTATGGCGAAGGCGCCCAGCAGATCCTTACCACGCTAGCTTATAATAGGAGCAATGGAACGGGTCAAAGCGGCAGGTATCCCGCTGAGAATATGCTGGCTCAGGAAAGCGGCACATGGACTTACAGCACTGGGGACAACTGGGCAATCGTCCGCAAACCCGGCAAGTGGACCGCCCAGGTGGCGGAAGGCTATTATGAGCCGGAATCCCGTGTCATCGGCTTCAAGCTGTATCCTTACCCGGTCCGTCTCCCGGAGCTGGTCACCTCCCATGACAAGCTGTCCGACGCCCCGTGGGTCCGTGATGCACAGCTGCAGGAGCAGCGCAAGGATCTCCTAGTGTCACCGTTGGAGGATCTGGCCGTGGTTATCACCGACCAGAAGCTGGCCGTATATACCCCTGACAGCTCCGCTATAGAGAGCAAGCTGGCCCTTGAGGTGCCGCTAGCCCCCGGCGAAGCGCTGGTTTCGGCCCAATGGGCTACCGGGAGCTATGTCAGCGACTGGGTTACCAAGGCCCGCAAGTATTTGCAAAGCGGATATGAATAAGGACGGCCGGACCCATGTTGTCCGCCGTCCTTTCTTTGATTATTTCACCCGGGCGATAGCGAAGCCGTCGAAGGCCGGCAGCACAGCGCACTCCAGCCGGGAGTCGTTTGCGATCAGTTGGTTGAACAGCCTGACCTGGGTAGCTGAGCGGCCTTGGCTGGTTTCCTTGAAGGTTTTGCCCCGGAGGAACAGGTTGTCCGCTGCGATCAGGCCGCCGGAATTGCTGAGGGAAACTGCCAGCTCCAGATATTCGGGATAATTGCCTTTGTCCGCATCAATAAAGATAAAATCGAACCGTCTCCCCTCCGCCAATAGCTCCTTCATCCGGTCCAGCGCTTCCCCTGTCCGGAACTCTGCCTTCTCCCCCAATCCCGCAAATCCCAGGTTCCGCTGGGCCAAGCGGGCATATTCCGGCTCCAGCTCCAGGGAGCAAAGACTCCCTCCCTCCGCCAGCCCTCTTGCGATGCAAATGCCGCTATAGCCGCCCAAGGCACCGATTTCCAGGGCAGCTTTGGCTCCGCTCAGCCGGACCAGGAGGGTTAAGAGCCGCCCGTAGCCGGGAGCTACCGATATATCGTGCACCCCCAGCTCACGGAGGGATTCCTTCACATGCTCCAGATGGGGGTCTGACGGATACAGGGATTCAATATACGCTTCTTCTTGGGTCATCATCTTTGTTTATACCTGCCTTCCGGAGGGCGGTTTGGCATTCAAGCCGTTATCGCCTATACTAAAAGGTATTATACGGACATACCGGGCCGAAAAGCAACGGAGCGGTTGTCCGCTTTATCTGAAATGAGGAGTCTCTACAATGCCGAAGCTGCAATTAATCGCCACCTGCCCCATGGGTCTGGAGGCTGTTGTCGCCCGGGAGCTGAAGCTCTTGGGTTATGAGGATCAAATGACCGAAAACGGCCGTGTCACCTTCACCGGAGATGAATTAGCCATCTGCCGGACCAATCTGTGGCTGCGCACCGCCGACCGGGTGCTCATTAAGATGGGGGAATTTAAGGCCACCACCTTCGATGAGCTGTTCGAGGGCACCAAGGCCTTGCCTTGGGATCAATGGATTCCGGAGGACGGTGAATTCCCCGCCCAAGGACGTTCCCACAAGTCTCAGCTGTCCAGTGTGCCGGCCTGCCAGGGCATCGTCAAGAAGGCCATGGTGGAAAAAATGAAGGAACGTTATCACCGGGAATGGTTTCCGGAGGATGGCGGCAGATATGTGGCCGAGGTGTCCCTGCTTAACGACATCGCCACCCTGACGCTGGACACCACCGGACCCAGTTTGCATAAACGCGGCTACCGCAAGCTTGTGACCGAAGCGCCGCTGAAGGAAACTCTGGCCTCCGCCATGATTCTCTTAAGCCGCTGGACACCGGATCGTCCTCTCTATGATCCCTTCTGCGGCTCGGGCACCATTCCCGTAGAAGCCGCCATGATCGGCTGGAACCTTGCCCCCGGACTGCGCCGGAGCTTCCCTTCCGAAACCTGGCCGGTTATCGGGGCCCAGCTGTGGGAGGATGCCCGCAACGAAGCCATCGATTCCGTGCGGGACGATATTCCGCTGCAAATTAGCGGCAGCGACATTGATCCGGACGCCATCGCCGTAGCCGAAGCCTCCGTGAAGGCTGCCGGCCTCACCGGCGAGATACAGCTGGCCACTCTGCCCGTGGCCAAGGTCCGGCTTACCGGGGATTACGGCTGCGTCATCACCAATCCGCCTTACGGCGAACGGATCGGCGATCCCGAGGAAGTCCAGCGGGCTTTGCGGCAGCTGGGCGCACTGACGGCGGGCAACCCCAGCTGGTCATCCTTTGTGCTGTCCCCCAGCAAACAAATGGACCACTACTTCGGTCGTCCCGCCGGCAAAAAACGCAAGCTCTTCAACGGCCGGATCGAATGTGCGCTGCATCAGTATTTGGGCCCCCTGCCTCCCCGCAGCCGGAAGGAGGAACCGTAAATGAAAACCTTAGTGTTGGCCGAAAAGCCCAGTGTCGCCAGGGAATTAGCCCGTGTACTGGGTGCCGGGCAGAAGCATAAAAGCCATATGGAAGGCCCCAAATATGTGGTCACCTGGGCGTTGGGGCATCTGGTGGAGCTGGCAGAGCCGGAGGATTATGACCCCAAGTATAAAACCTGGAATCTGGAGGATCTGCCCATCATCCCTCCCAAGATGCGATTGAAGGTGATCAAGGAAAGCTCCCACCAGTTTCGGGCCATCGAGCAGCTGTGCAAACGCCCTGATCTATCGGAGCTGGTCATTGCCACCGATGCGGGCCGGGAAGGGGAGCTTGTGGCCCGCTGGATCATGGAGCTGGTGCGCTGGAGGAAGCCCTTCAAGCGCCTGTGGATCTCCTCACAGACGGACCAGGCCATCCGGGAGGGGTTTGCCCGGCTGAAGCCCGGGCAGGACTATGACCGGCTGTACCAATCCGCCGTCTGCCGGGCGGAGGCCGACTGGCTCATCGGCCTCAATGTGACCCGTGCGCTGACCAGCAAGTACAGCGCCCAATTGGCGGCAGGCCGGGTACAAACCCCGACGCTGCAGCTGATGTCGGAGCGGGATAAGGAAATCCGCGCCTTCCGCCCGGTGGACTATTGGCTGGTTCAGGCGGATTTCGGCAGCTTCCAGGCACAGTGGCGCGCGGACAAAAGCGGCGAAGCGCGGCTCTGGAAGCGCGAGGACGCCCAGGATCTGATACGGCGGATGTCGGCAGCCAAAACAGCCCGTGTCCTGCAGGTGAAGCGGGCCGACAAAAGCATCCCCCAGCCCTTGGCTTACGACCTGACGGAGCTCCAGCGGGACGCCAACAAACGGTACGGCTTCTCCGCCAAACAAACCTCCTCCCTGCTGCAGCGCTTGTATGAGCAGCATAAGCTGGTCACCTATCCCCGGACGGACTCCCGGCATTTGACCCAGGATATGGTGCCCACGCTGAAGGGCAGGCTGCAAAGCGTGGCGGTTGGACCATATGCGGCTTTGGCGCGGCAGATTCTCAAGGCGCCGCTTGCCGTCACCAAACGCTTTGTGGATGACAGCAAGGTGACAGATCACCATGCCATCATCCCGACGGAGCAATTCAATAATCTCACCGCTCTCTCCAATGAGGAGCGCAAGCTCTATGATCTCATCGTACGCCGTTTCCTGGCGTTGTTCCTGCGCCCCTGCGTGTTCCAGCAGGCAAACGTAACCGTGGAGCTGGCAGGCGAGAAATTTGTTGCCACGGGAGCCATCATGAAGGAGCAGGGCTGGAAGGAAGCCTACGGGCTGACGGACACGGCGGATCCCGACGAGGAGGAGAACAGTGCGGAGGATACCCTGGCCCAGCAGCGTCTGCCTGAGCTCAAGGATGGGGATTCCCTGCCACTGAAGCAGGCCAAGGAGCTGTCCCGGCAGACCAAACCGCCGGCCCGCTACACCGAAGCCTCCCTGCTTACCGCCATGGAGAAGCATAAGCTGGGTACTCCCGCCACCCGGGCGGACATTATCGAGAAGCTGGTGAAAACCGATACCATCGAACGCCAGGGCAATGCCCTGCAGCCCACGGGCAAGGGCAAACAGCTCATCGAGCTTGCGTCGCCGGAGCTGCGTTCCCCCGAGCTTACCGCCCGCTGGGAGGGTGAGTTGGAGCGGATCGCCTTGGGCAAGGGCAGCATGGAGCAGTTCCTGGCCTCCATCCGCAAGCAGGCAGCGCAGCTGGTGGGTCAGGTAGTTGCAAGCTCCACCGAATACAAGCCCCACAACCTCACCACCAGCAAATGCCCGGATTGCGGCAAGCTGCTGCAGGAGATCAAGGGCAAACGCGGGCTTATGCTGGTCTGCAGCGACCGGGAATGCGGCTACCGCCGTGCCGGTGAGCCTCAGCTTACCAACCACCGCTGTCCCCAATGCCACAAGAAGATGGAGCTGCGGGAGGGCAAAGCCGGCAAGTTCTTCCAGTGCCGCCGCTGCAATGTGGTGGAGAAGCTGGAGGATTCCGGCGCAAGCGGTGGCGGTGGTGGCGGCGGGCCTAAAGGCGGACGTAAGGGCGCAGCCCGGGCCAACAAACAGGCGGTGGAGCAATACAGCGACAACGTCAGCCTGAATTCCGGCCTGGCGGACGCTCTGAAGGCCGCCTTGGAAAAGAAAGAATAGACGCATCCCTTTAGGGAAAGCGCCCTGTTCACTCAATATGCAGAAGCTGTGGGATTAGGGGTGTGAGCAAACTCAAGCGGGTTTGTTTACACCCTGTTTTTTACCTTTTCAAAAACCTCCGCCGTACAAATGACAAACAGCCGCGATTCCTCGGGAATCGGCTCATTCAGACGCTGGTTGATATTGAGATGGACACCGTCGGATATCAGCGTGGCCCCCTGGTTTAGCAGGTCCTCGAAGGCATGGCGGAAGGTCAGCCAATGGGGCTTTTTGCATACCTCATACAGGTCCTCCCCCTCATCGCGGGTCAGCAGCTGGTTAAAAATAGAGGTTGTCCCCGGGTTAAAGGCGGAGCGCACGGCCATATGGGAGATTGTTTCATTGCCGAACACAAAATCATCGATTTTTACATGCTTGAAGCTGCCCAGATTATGCCGGTCCCGAATTTCGGCGATGGAATAGACGTGGGCGTAATTCCGCTCAATGGCGGTGGCTACCAGCAGCGTTTTGCCGTCAATGAAGGCCGGATCAGTGATGATCTGCGCACCGGGCCCTTGGCCCATGGTATCATCCGAAAAAATAAACACTGCCCGCGCCTCACCCAGATTCGCCATCTCCAGCGTTTCCTCCCGGACGGGATTTCCTTTTATGTAATGGACCTGCGGATGGTAGGAGGGCGTTTTGGGCAGCTGCGCAATCAGCACCACCTCCGCGGCAGGATCGGTTCTGAAAATTTCCTCGATGGTATGCTCCGCCTGCCTGTTCCAGTCAATGATGACAAAATGACCCCGGCCGGTATACTTCAATTTGCCCTCCTCCTTCTTCCGCTGATAGATAAACAGCTTGTCCACCACCTTGCTGATGGCAATGGAAATCAAGCCGATCCCAAATACGTACAGCACCACACCCAGACATTTTCCCGGGACGGTATGCGGATAAAAATCCCCGTAGCCCACTGTGGTTACCGTGGTCATCACCCACCAAAAGCCATTAAACGGATTTCCGAATGTATCCGGTTCCAGCCAGTAGGCCAGAAAGGAGCTGACTAGAATAAAGATACCGCCGAATGCGATAATATGACCGCTTTTCATCCGGATCATCTGCCAAAAAAACTTGCTGAAGAAAAACATACGGATCCCCTCCCGGCATAAACCGGCATTCCCCGGCCAACAAAAAAAGCCCTTCTTCGGGAAAGGCCTGTAAAGCTTGTGCCGCCATTATGTGTCGGTGTCGGTTAGAAAATCATCTTTAAAACGGAATGCAGGGCTGTTGAAGCAGCTTACGGAAAATGCCTTTAATGCGCTTTGCCACGTTTCTTCCTCCTAATCCTTCAAGCAGGTAAACCAAAATGCGTCTCCAAAAGCAAGCGTACCACAAAATCGACCGTTTGTGACCGTATTTACAAATTTGTAAACATTTTTTTTCTTTGAAATACCCTCTGACCGTAGGAATAAAAGCCTGCGCCGAAAACGGGGACAGCCGCCATCAGCGTAAACAGCACGGAGCCGTTCCAGACGTCCAGCATCCAGCCGCCAATAAAGGGGCCCAGGAAATGTCCGAGATTATTAAAGGACTGGGCACCGTAATAGGTTCCCCGGAGCCCATCGGGGGCAAGGCCGTCAATCAGCAGATTGGTGGAGGGGAAGGTCAGAATTTCCCCCAGGGTAAAGACGATCATAGCCGCTACGAACAGAACCCACCCGTCTGCCGCAGCATACCCCAGGTTGCCAAGCACATACATGCCGCTGCCCACGGCAATGGAAACGATAGGCTTGTGCTTCTCCATCCAGCGGGACAGGGGCACCTGCAGCAGCACCACCACAATGGCGTTGATGCTCATCAGCACGGCGAACAGATTAATCCCCTCATTCAGCCCCTTAAGCTCAATATACTGGGACAAGGTGACGCCCATTTGGGAATAGCTGATGCCTCCCATCACACCGCCCGCCAGATACCAGCGGAAGACTGTATCCTTGCGGATGACCCGCCAGGCCGACCCGATGGACACCTGCTCCTTCTTATCCCCTTCAATATCGCGGATGCCGAAACGCCGGAGAAGAGCGTACAGCACAATGGCATAAAACAGATAGATGCAGCCGGTAATGATAAAGGGCAGCCGGCCCGACATCATGCCGAACAAGGCACCCAGGAGCGGTCCGACGGACACCCCGATATTGATGCACAGATAACGCAGGGAAAATACCCGGAACCGCTTCTCCCGCGGAGTCAGGTCGGCCATAAGCGCCTGGGAGACCGGCTCATAGAAGGAGCGGCACAGGCCGTTTAAGAGATTCAGAGCCAGGAACATCCAGGTGGCCGTCGCCAGACCAAAGCCGATGAACACCGCTCCCCAGAGGTATAAAGCGCCCATCATCACCCGCTTGCGCCCGAAGGCATCGGACAAAGCGCCGCCGAAGAAACCGCCCACCATCCCGGCGAGGGCCCCCGCTCCGCTGACGAAGCCGATCATAATGGGATTCATATCCGTATTTTTGGCCAGGTATAGAGCGAGAAAAGGCAAACTCATGGAAGAGCCTGCTCTAGCCAGGATGGTGCCCAGCAATATGGAATGCACAATCGGATGATAATCCTTGGTGAACGCTCGCGCGGCATTCATTCTGCGCTTGAAATATGACGTGGTATAAGCTGGCTGCGGCATGGTCTTAGGTCCTTCCCGTTTGCGGCTAAAAAATTCTGGACAAATGCAATTTTCTGCCCATTATACCGGAACCGGAGCGGCTTGCCTATCCCTTTTTTCCCTTACCCGTTGGGAAGCGTAATCATTTGGTAGACCGTTCTTCTGTCGCCGGGCAGCTTGAACTGCCCCAGCTTCAGCTGGGAGGAGCCGTCCCCGTCCAGAAAAATACCATCGTCCAGCTTGCCGGGAGCCACGGTTTGTTTGATAGCCGTGCGGAATTCCGGGCCGGTGCACAGCCCGTCCGACAGCAGGAGCCATACCTGCCGGTCCGTATCGTAGACCATTGCGGAGCGCAGCCGCTTTTCCTCCATCACCGGGAATTCCTCCAGAAGCGCCTGCTCCTGCCAATACTTCTCATTGTGCAGCCCCATGCTGACGCCTCCTTGCGCCCAGTAACGGGAGCGGTCGGTTACCATAAGCTCCTCCGCCCTGTCCGTCACCTGAACGGACAGGCCTCCGGTCACCCCGTCCCATACCAGCGTCCCGCGGGGACGGTCAATGTTAAACCAGCCGGAGCCGTAATCCCCCGGTGCTCCTTTGACAGGCCGGTCATTGGTCACTGCAATGCTCAGCAGCTGCTCCTCCCAGAAGAAGCCTCCGTTTATTCCGTCCGCAGGGTCATCTGTCACATTGGTCTCTATGGCCTTGAGCCCGATTTTGTTGGGAGAAGCCCTAACCGCATGGAGAACGACCCCGTTATCCGCATGCAGCCTACGGTAGCCTCTGGCCGCAAGCCCGTCCGGCTTCGACATCAGAATCCACCCTAGCCAAACCGTCATCAAAAATGATAGAATAGCAATTCCCGCCAAAAAAAACGTGTAGCCCGGGTACTTGGGAAGCTTCAGTAGCGGCCGTTTTCCGGAGAGCTGGATGTTCACGTGGGTTACCTCCATAGGATCGCGAAGTCTCTAAATCTATTGATCCTAGTATACAACAGCCGCTTCCAGATTATGACTAGGAAGTTTCCGGATGAAAAACGTTTTGCCCTTGTGCACACTTTCACGATGGGGGAAACACTGTTTCTCTAGACCCACACGAGTTTGGTCGGGTAAGATAAAAGCATTCCATTGTTCAGCTTGGAGGTCACTGTTTTGGAAACCTATGAAAAGTTAAAAGAAAGTGAAAAGGGCGCGTGGGTCAGCATCTTCGCGTATATCATGCTGTCCGTGATCAAAACGGCCATCGGATATTGGAGCGGGTCCGAGGCGCTGACAGCCGACGGCTTCAACAATGCCACCGACATTATCCTGTCCTTGGCGGTGCTGGTCGGCCTGAAAATTTCCCGCAAGCCCCCGGATCAGGACCATACATACGGTCACTTCCGGGCAGAGTCCATCAGCTCGCTGGTCGCCTCCTTCATAATGATTACCGTAGCCCTGCAGGTTATGGTGCAGGCCGGGCGCAATCTGATGGCCCACACCTACGATACCCCGGATATTTGGGCCTCCTGGATCGCATTGGCGTCAGCCGCTGTCATGTACGGCGTTTATTCATACAATAAAAAACTCGCCGCCAGATCGGGCAGCGAGTCGTTGATGGCAGCCGCCAAGGACAATCTGTCGGATGCCATGGTCAGCTTGGGGGTTGTGGTGGGTGTAGCCGGCTCCCATCTGGGACTGCCGTGGCTGGACCCGGTAGCCGCCCTGGTGGTCGGCGTCATGATTGCCAAAACGGCAGTGGAGATTTTCAAAACAGCCGCCTACAACCTGACCGACGGCTTTGACGAGAACGAGCTGGACTCCTTCCGCCAAACTGCCGCCGCTACACCGGGTGTGCTGGATATCAAGGATATTAAAGCCCGGTTCCTCGGCAGCAATGTGATGGTAGATATGGTGGTGCTGGTGAACCCGCAATTAAGCGTGGCCCAAAGCCATGATATCTCCGATGAAATAGAACGGCGGATGCTGGAGGAGCACCGGATCTTTAATGCCCATGTCCATATCGAACCCCACGATGAGGATGACGAAAAGCACTGCTACGTTTAAAAGGATTTATGCGCCGCGCCTTGAGCCGGCGCTTTTCCATAACAGGAACAAGAGATACGGCGTACCCACCAGTGCCGTCACCAGCCCCGAGGGAATTTCCTTCGGGGCTATTATGGTTTTGCCGATGAGGTCGGCCAGAACCAGGAACACAGCGCCCAGGAGAGGCGCCAGCACAAGCAGCCGCCGCTGGTTCTGCCCCGCGGCAAGCCGGGCGGCATGGGGGGCCAGCAGGCCGATGAAGCCGACGGTGCCTACATAGGCCACCGCCACAGCGGCAGCGGCCACCCCCAGCGCCGCAGCCAGCAGCCGCGTCTGGCGCAGCCGGAGGCCGAGGCCTGTAGCGACGGAGTCGCCGAAGGCCAGCAGGTCCCAGCGGCAGCCCAGAAGCCAGGCCGCCGGCAGGATCAGGGCGGCGCCGATGCCCAGCCCGGCGAAGGCCTCCCAGCCCCGGGCATAGGTGCTGCCCGCCAGCCAGGCCAAGGCCGGAGCCGCTCCCATGGCGGAGCGGATGACCAAGAGCTGGACCAGCGCTGCGCCTGCGGCGGAGACGGCGATGCCCACCAGCGTCAGCACGGTGGGCGCCAGGCCGCTCCGGTACGCGAAGCCGCAGACCAGTGCCGCTGCGGCGAAGGCCCCGGCCGCGGATGCCAGCGGCAGCGCCGCTCCGGCTGCTGCCGGCCACAGCGTGAGGAGCAGGAGCGCCCCGGCGCCTGCTCCCGAGGTGATGCCGACCACGGACGGGTCTGCCAGCGGGTTGCGCACGGCACCTTGGAGCAGAGCTCCCGAGGCGGCCAGGAGCGCACCCGCCGCTGCGGCAGCCAGCTCACGGGGCAGCCGCAGCTGGAGCACAATGTGGCGGGAGAGGCTCTCCCCGCCCCCGCCCAGCACCCGCAGCACCTCTGCGGGTGGAACCCGGACGGCGCCGAATACGATGCCGGCCACCAGGGAGGCCGCAAGCAGCAGCGCCGCCAGCAGCACCCAGAGGCGGAAGGAATAGGCCGCTTCCAGCCGGGAGCGAAGAATGTAGGCTCCGCCCGGGTGGAGCGTTTCCTCCCGGCGCGCTGCCTTGCCCGCCAGCCAGGCGGCGAGGGGCAGCTGCCATCTGCCGCCGCCGGCGCTTATGCCGGCCTGCCCTTCGGCGGCGCCCTTGCCCCGGGTTTCCCGCAGGGCCAGGGCGATCAGGCAGGGCGCCCCAAGCGCCGCCGTAACCGCACCTGCCGGAAGCTCACCCAGTGTGCTGATGAACAATCGGGACACCAGGTCGGCCGCACTTAGAAGGGCGGCTCCCCACACGGCTGCGGCAGGGAGCAGAAGACCATGCCGCTTCAACCCCAGAAGCCGCACCAGATGCGGCGCCATCAGGCCGATGAAGCCGATGGGTCCCACCACACTCACTGTGACAGCCGCCAGCAGCACGGCCAAGGCTAACGCCGCACCGCGCACCAGTCCCACATGCTGACCCAAGGAACGGGCCGTGTCCTCCCCCAAATTCATCACATCCAGCTTGCGGGAACACATCCACGCCGCCAGCAGCCCCAGGACAATCCAGGGCCAGGCGTACCGGACGCCGCTCCAGTCATTTTGCTGGAGCAGACCGGAGCCCCACACAAACAGGCCGCCGGTTTCATTCTCGAACAGCAGCTGGAGCATGCCGGTGAAGGAGGAAATCACCAGCGTGACGATCATGCCGGAGAGCGCCATCCGGACGGGGGTGCTTTTCCTGCCCCCGGCCAGAAGATACGAGAGTACCGCCGCCAGGCAGCCTCCGGCGAACGCCAGAGGCAGAGGCGCCAGCTGCGCCATCGACGGGAAAAACACCGTTCCCGCCACCACCACAAAAAACGCACCGGCATTGATCCCCATGGTGCCGGCGGAGGCCAGCGCATTGCGAGTCACCGTCTGCAGCAGCACCCCGGTCACCGCCAGGGCGCTGCCTGCCAGCGCGCCAATCACCGCCCGCGGCAGGCGTACGCCGCGGACTAACTCCTCCGCCGCTCCTCCTCCGGCGGTGTGGAGTAAAGCCCTTATGGCCTGGCTGAAGCCGATGCCGGCCTGGCCCTGGCCCAGTCCGGCCAGCATGCAGGCCATAAGCAGCAAAAAACCGGCGGCCATCACCGCCGCCGGTCTGCGGAAAGATGACCGCCGCTCCATCATTTGGCCAACAGTTCCGCAGTTTGTTCAACAAATGCCTTGGCGGAGAGGGGACCGCCGAACAGCCAGGTAGCAGGGTCGAGACCATAGGTCCGGTTCTCCTTGACGAAGGATAACCCCTTCCACGCCGCATTGTCCTTCAGCTGCTTCTCGAACACGTTGTCCTCCTTCTGCACCACGTACAGGAAGTCCGCCTTCTCCAGCGGCAGCAGCGCTTCAACAGAGGTTTGCGTATACCCGTACATTTCGAACTTCGGCGCGTGGTAAGCATTTTTCAGCCCGATACGCTCCAGGATTTTTACCGCTGTGGAATTATCCGTAAAAATCCGCAGCACCGCCGCATTTTGATTGGAATACGCTTGGGCCAGGGCAAACTCGCGCCCTTCCTTGCCGGCAGCCTTCAGCTTCGTTTTGGCTGCGTCATACGCCTGGTTAAGGCCCTGCAGCACCTTTTCCGCCTCGGCGGATTTGCCGGTGAGATCGGCGATGGTTTTGAAGGTATTCTCCATCTCCGTGTATTGGTCCATGGTTCCTTCCGCCGGGTAGGAATTAAACGCCAGCGTAGGCGCGATCTGCTTCAGCTTGTCGTAGCTTCCTGTAACCCGGAACTGGGCGGCAATGATCAGATCCGGCTTTAATGCGGCGATGGCCTCCAGGTTCGGCTCCTGGCGGGTGCCCACATCCACAACGTCATTGCCCAATGCCGCATTGGTGGTAATCCACTTCTTGTAGCCCGCCGTATCCGCTGCTCCCACAGGCTGAATGCCCAGCGCGATCAAATCCTCTGCATAGGTCCATTCCAGCACCACAATGCGCTTGGGTGTACCGGTAATTTCGGTGCTGCCCATGGCGTGTGTAACGGTTTTGGTGGCAGGCACTGAAGCGGAGGCAGCCGGAGACGGAGATTGCCCGGAGGCGGAGCCCGTTTGCTCCGGTGAAGCGTTATTGGATGTGCCGCAGGCTGCCAGAAGCGCAAACGACAGCAACGCCGACAGCAGTATCCCTTGTTTTTTCAGTGAAATAGACATGAATGATTCCTCCCCATTTATGTAACCCGTACGCCGGGTGATCTTGCTATTTATGCATGATTGGCAGCGGCACCGCGTCTCTTCTCCCGCTCCTCCTCGGTTATCTTCGGACAGGCAAAGCAATAACCGTGTCCCGTATCCGTCTTGTAGGCAAGACAGCACGAGGCCTTCAGCCTCACCTGGCCGTCCCCCTTGAGATTGCGGGTCAGCCGGAATTTGATTTGGAACGGGTTACCCGGACGCCCGAACACCTCCGGCGGCAGCCGGTTAACCAGAATATCCGCCACAGTCTCCAGTCTGGCCTTCAGCACCGGATCTGTCTCCTCGGAGCGCCACTTGTCCAGAATATAATGGAGCCCGGAGCCCATCAATGCCCAGATGGCACCAGGCGACACCCCTCCCGCTGCCGCAACGGCATCCACCACCGGACGGAGGCTTTGGCCATAAAAAGCGGCAAGCCCTTGCAGCATCTGCTCCTCATCCCCTTCGGCCGGGAGTGTCACAGGATCGGGACAAACCAGCCGGAAGGACATGGATGCCCCATAGGAGGCCTCTTCCATCTGGAGAAACACACCCTCCGGCGTCAGCCGGAGGTCCAGCCGGTCATGCCACATGGCATATGCCACAGCTGCACCCAAGCGCCCGAGCCACGAGGCAAAATAGGTAGCGCACACATCCGGGCTTTTCGCTTTGATCCGGGGGCCATATACCTCCACAAACTCCTCCGCCCCTACCGTGGATGCCAGACATGCCAGCTCCAGCATCAAAAGCGGCTTGTCCGCACGTCTGTCCGTCACGCCAAACATCGTCTCGTACGTAGACAGCTCGATGGATTGCATGAATCGCCTACCTCCGCTCCACATTCTATGGTTGATAATTATTATCATTTAAACAAATCAAATGATAATGCCTATCACTCTCTCGTGTCAATAAAAAGATGCCCTCCGGCCCGAAAAAATCCAGCTGCGCACTTCGAGGCGGCCGATTGCCGATGTTTGATTGCCGGATAGACTCAATTTGCCTCTGATTGACGATCGAAAGAAGCGGCCTCCTCTCCAGAACCAGCCCCTTCAACCGCAAAATGTTTTGGCCGTCTAAATCAGCCCCTCCAGTCCCTAATGGTCACCCACCTCAAACCAGATCTCAGCAACCGCTAACGGCTTGCCCCCCCTCCAACCGCTAACGGAACTCAAAAGCTCTTAGCGGCTGAAAAGGGACCAATTTGATTTTTAACGGAACTCAACGTCCCTTAGCGCACATTTTGCCCTTCATTTGCACCCCCGGAGCCAGCTAAGAGTCTCTCAGTTCCGTTAGCGCGCCAAAGCGGCGGATTCCGGCCTCTAAGCGTCGCACAGTTCCGTTAGCGATGGCGGCTGCTGGGCCGGAGGGATTTCCGCCGATTGCCGCCAAGTGCCGGCCCAAAAACATTAGCTTGGCCTCCTAACCAGACATCCGGATTGGCCCCCCCACTTTCGAATACACAAAAAAGCCCCTGCCAACCACGCCTGTGGTGACAAGAACTTTTTGGGTGTGTGTTCTTTTGTAAAGTGTGTGTTCTATTCTGAAGTGTTTGTTCTATTTAATAAATTTTTTGGCCTTCTCGACCGCTTCATCCTCGGTCGCACCGGTGACATACCGCCCGTTGACGAATATAAAGGCGCTGCGGGAGCAGGGGCCGCAATAGGATTTGCAGCCCACCTTAATATCCGCATCCGGCGACAGCTTCTCGAGCTTGGGAAGAAGTGTTTTGACCCGGGTATGCTTGCATTTGTCGCAGATTTGGATGTTGTTCTTGGACATTAGTGATCCCCGGTGTTTCCTTTGGAGGGATTGGTGATGGCGAAGCCTTCCTGAGGCACGTAGAAATAATCGACGCGGATCCCGTCCAGAAGGGGCTCATCTTTGTCCAGAAGCACAGTGATTCCCTTGTCGGTCTCAATCACCGCATCATTTTCCTTGGGTGTATCCAGGTCCATGCCGTAATGGGCATGATCCCCGTGCTTATGGGTAACGAACACCCTCAGCTTCAGCTCTTTATTTTCTTCCTTCTCCAATTCTTCAAGAATCTTTTTGGCCGCGTTGCGGGAAATTTTACAATTCATCTTCCACATCTCCTTCTTTGCAATCCGCTTGTACATCCCCCATTGTATATGATAATGCTTTTTTGAAGCAACTGGAGTTGTCCGGTTCCCCTTCCCACCTGCCCTGCCTTGTGTTATGATGGGTGCAGCAAAAGTTCATAAGTTATTCACACTAGGGGGGCCGCAAGGCTGAGACGGATGTTGATCCGGACCCTTTGAACCTGATCTGGGCAATTCCAGCGTAGGGAAGTGGGAACGAGATTGGGCTACACCCGACGACGCGACTGCGGCAGCAACACCATCCTCTCAGGATGCTGCGCACCGTCCTCCGCCAACGGCGAGCCGATTCCACCGATTCCAAACTGTCCCTTTTCCAGGGGACAGTTTTTTTATTTTCCCTACTCCAAAAAGAAAGGCGGTGATTCCGGTGACTTCCCCGAAGCTGCATATGATCACGGGAGGCAGAAACTTCGGCGCTTCCCTCCATGCGGCCGCCCAGGCTGCCCCGTGGGTAGATTACATCCATCTGCGGAATAAAGCTGCCTCCGCCCGCGAAATGGAATCCTGGGCCCTGCATCTCCTGCAGGGTGGCGTGTCCCCGGGCAAGCTTGTGATTAACGACCGGGTGGATGTGGCGCTGGCAGTGGGAGCCTGCGGAGTCCAGCTGGCCTGGCACAGCCTGCGCCCCTCCACGGTCAAAACCCGGTGGCCCCATCTGCTGGTGGGGGTTTCTGTACATACCCCCCAGGAGGCGGCCGAGGCATTCGCAGAGGGCGCCGACTATGTGCTGTTTGGCCATGTATATGATTCCGCCAGCAAACCGGGTGTCCCTCCCCGAGGTCTCCGCCTGTTGGAGGAAACCGTCCGTCTAAGCGGGAATCATCCTGTCATAGCCTTGGGCGGCATCCAGCCCGCCCATATTCCCGGGCTGCTGCGTACCGGGGCAGCCGGTTATGCAGTGCTCTCCGGCATCGGAGCAGCCGCCGATCCTGCACAGGCCGCCCGGGACTACCGCGACGCAGCTTTAAAAGGAGGTGATCTCCCATGATGCTGATGATTAACGGCCAACCCTTCCACACTCCCGAGGATTGCTCCAGTATGGCCGACTTGCTGGCCTTGCCGCAATGGCGGCGGGCGATGGTGATTGTGGAGCTGAATGGAGCTGTGCTGAACAGCCGGCAGTATGACGGCACTGCTTTGACCGAAGGCGACTGCATCGAGATGGTTCAAGTTGTAGGCGGCGGGTAACACCCTTTTTTCGCCCTGTCCTTTTCCACCCATTATAAGGAGGTTTTTATCCATGGAGGATTTGTTTCATATCGGAGGCCAGGCCCTGTCCAGCCGTTTGTTCATCGGCACCGGCAAATACAGCCGGAACGCACTCATTCCCGAGGTAGTCGCCAATTCCGGCGCACAGGTCATTACCGTTGCCCTGAGGCGGGTCGACCCCTCATCCCAGGAGGAGAATATTCTCACTCATATTCCCAAGGAAATGGTGCTCTTACCCAATACCTCCGGAGCCCGTACAGCGGAGGAGGCGGTTCGCATCGCCCGTCTGGCCAAGGCGGCGGGAATGGGCAACTGGGTCAAAATTGAAGTGATCAAGGACCAGAAGCATCTTTTGCCCGACAATGCGGAAACGGTGAGAGCGACGGAAATTCTGGCGGAGGAGGGGTTTGTGGTGCTGCCGTACATGAGCCCCGATCTGTCCGCCGCCGTCAGGATGCGTGATGCCGGAGCGGCTGCCGTCATGCCCCTGGGCTCCCCCATCGGGACCAACAGAGGGCTTAGAACCAAGGAGCTCATCGGCATCCTGATTGAGGAAATGGACATTCCCGTTATTGTGGATGCCGGCATCGGCAGACCCTCCGAAGCGGCAGAAGCCATGGAGATGGGGGCCTCCGCCGTCCTGCTGAATACGGCCATTGCCACCGCCCGCGATCCCATGGGAATGGCGGCGGCCTTCCGCGACGCCGTCCGGGCCGGACGCCAGGCTTACCTGTCCGGACTGGGTCCTGTAACGGAAGCAGCCTCTGCCTCCTCCCCCCTCACCGGATTCCTGGGGGCCTGACAGCATTCCCCACCAATTATTCTAGGAGGTGACGGCCATGAGCTTTGGCCCCATATTGGAACGGCTTGAGCATTATCCCTATGAAGAGCTATGGAAAGAGCTGGGCCCGCAGGATGTCCGCCGGGCCTTATCCCGGGACCGGCTAGAGGAGCGGGATCTTCTGGCGCTCCTCTCCCCTGCCGCCGAGCCGTTTCTGGAGGTAATGGCACAGAAGGCCCAGCGTTTGACCCGAACCCACTTCGGATACGCCATGCAGCTGTTTACCCCGATGTATGTGTCCGATTTCTGCATCAACAAATGCACGTATTGCAGCTTCAGCGCCGACTTTGAATTCCCCCGCAAACGGCTGTCCATGGACCAGCTGCGGAAGGAAGCTGAAACCATCGCCGCCACTGGCCTCAAGCATGTGCTTATGCTGACCGGGGAATCCCGCCAGGCGACGCCCATGGACTACCTGGTGGATTGTGTCCATGTCCTGCGGGAGTTCTTCCCGTCTGTGAGCATCGAAATCTTCCCCCTCCGTACCGAGGAATACCGCCAGCTGGTGGAGGCGGGTGCGGACGGGCTCACCTTATACCAGGAGGTGTACCACCGGGAGACATACAGCCAGATCCACGTCAAAGGCCCCAAACGGGTGTACCGCAACCGCCTGGAGGCCCCTGAGCGGGCGTGTCAGGCCGGGTTCCGGAATGTGAATATCGGTGCGCTTCTGGGGATGTACGAGTGGCGGCGGGAGGCCTTCCATGCCTGCATGCACGCCCGTTATCTGCAGGACAAGTACCGGGATTGCGAAATTAGCCTGTCCGCCCCCCGGTTCCGTCCGTATCTGGGCGAATATGATCCCCAGTCTCTTGTTTCGGACCGGAACCTGGTCCAGATTCTGCTGGCTTACCGCCTGTTTATGCCCCGGGCCGGAATCACCCTGTCCACCCGGGAAAACGGGGAGCTGCGGGATCATCTGGTGCATCTGGGCATTACCAAAATGTCTGCGGGAGTCTCTACGGAGGTGGGCGGCCACACCGGGGAAGGCACACCGCAATTTGAAATTTCCGATGACCGCAGTGTAGAGGACATCCGGCTGATGCTGTATAAGGCCGGCTTCCAGCCGGTGTTCAAGGACTGGGACTGCCTGGCGGAGCCGGCCGGACAGGCCATCCGTCTGTAAATTCAATCTTCAAGTGCCTTCTCCATGCGGAGGGGGCCCTTTTTTTGGGAAAAGAACCGGTTAGTATTGCTTCTGCTCTCTCCATTGTGTAAGGTGTAAATATCCTACTACTTATCGGACAAGGAGGGCCGTTTACATGTGTCAACCTAAACTCGCCAAGGCTGCACGCTCTAATATCAGCAACTACATTCCGAAGCAACCGGCGGTGATTGAATGCTCCATCGAAAAGACCTTACACGTGATCGGCGGCAAATGGGCATTTCTCGTGCTCCGGGAGCTGTTCTGCGGAACCAAGCGTTTTGGCGAGCTGCAGCGGACCGTTTCCGGCATCAGCCCCAAGGCTTTAACCGACACGCTGCGGCATCTGGAGGAGCAGGGTGTGCTGGAGCGCCACGCATTCCCTACCGTACCGGTTACGGTGGAATACCGCCTCACCCCCAAGGGTCAGGATCTGCACCAAATTTTGAAGGAAATGAAGCTGTGGGCGGCCAAGTGGACCTGATGGGTGTGAAGCCGTAACGCACACCTGTTTGTCAGCTTGTCCAAACTAACCGGGGAGGGAACCCGCCAGACCATGATGTCCTTTTATAAAAAATACTATAAAACGGCATTTGACATTGCCTTAATGATTTTTACTGTGTATCTGTTTATGCTCCTGTTCAGCTACCTGTACAAGATTGGCGCACCGATATTTTGGGCCCTTCTGATCTTCGCCGCCATTGAGCCGCTGGCCCGCTCCCTGAACCGGAAGGGTGTTAAGAAGTCGCTGGCAACGGCCATTTCCCTGCTGCTGTTCATTATCATTATCCTGGCCATTCTGGTAGGGCTCAGCGCCATTCTGATTACCCAGCTGGACAATATCAAGGGCCTGATTCCCACCTTCAGCACCACCTTCCAGGATCAGGTGTACCAGGATATCAATGACCTGAAGCAGCGCTGGGACAATCTGCCTCCCGACTTGGCGGACCAGATCGTGCAATATGTCTCCACCATGGCCAAATACATCTCCTCCTTCACCACCATTGTCCTGGGATGGCTAATGAGCAAGTTCACCTCCTTCACCAGCTTTCTGGCGAACTTCTTCATTGGCACCATTCTGGCCTATTTCCTGAGTGTGGAGATCGAGACCTGGAAGCGGATGGCCAGGGAGCATACCCCGGGCACCTTCAAGGTGGCGTTTAATTTTCTCCGGGAAAATGTGCTCCGTGGGATTGTGACCTACATAAAATCCACCCTGAAGCTGGTGTCCATTACAGGGGTGCTGGTCTTCATCGGTCTTCTGCTGTTTAATGTGGGTAATGCGTTTTCGGTGGCCCTGCTGTGCGCCTTCTTCGACGTGCTGCCGCTTCTGGGTGTATCCACCTTTTTCCTTCCTTGGATCGCTTACCTGCTGATTGTCGGCGAGACGGTGCTGGCGATCAAAATCTCCATCCTTACCGCCATTGTGCTCTTGGTCAGGCAGATTCTGGAGCCCAAAATCACCGGCGACTCCCTGGGAGTGTCCGCCTTTACGATGCTGGCATTTATGATTATTTCCCTCTCCCTGTTCGGGGTAGCGGGATTGATTCTGTCCCCGGTGCTCATCATCACCATCAAGGCCTTGAATGAGCAGGGGTACCTGAAGCGCTGGATCCGCAAGCCGGAGGATGACTACCAGCCAGAGTACATTGATTGATTATCGACCATCCTTAGCAAAAAGGAGCCTCCGCTATGAAAATTCGCCCCTTCCTTATGGAGGACTACCATCTGGCGTATGATTTATGGTGCCGTACTCCCGGCATGGGACTAAGCGCCTCCGACAGCGAAGAGAATATCCGCCGGTTCCTGGAGCGGAACCCCGGCCTAAGCTTTGTGGCGGAGGACAATACCGGCGGTGTCCAGGGTACGGTTCTGGCCGGCCATGACGGACGCCGCGGCTTCCTATATCATCTCGCCGTCAGCACCGCCTGCCGCGGGCAGGGCATAGGCAGACAGCTGGTCCTGGCGGCTCTGGACGCATTGGGCGGCCAAGGCATCATGAAGTGCCACATTATGGTGCTGGATGACAATGAGCTGGGACAGTCGTTCTGGAGCGGGCAAGGCTGGCTCAGGCGCGGCAATATCCTGCTCTATTCCCAAGACATTGGAGCCGACCAGGCAGACACCTGCTGTTCCTCCGACTCCAGCCGCACCTGCTGACAGCGCCCGAATAAGCTGCTGCCAAGATTGATACCTCCACACATACAATAAACGGCCCACCGATCAGGCGGGCTTGTTTTTTTTCGTTTTTAGAGAGAAAACCAGCTATTTTTGCCACAATAAAGAAATCAGAGACCGAAGTGCCAGCTATATAAGAGGAAGCTTCTCGGATGTTTACGGGATATGGACATTTATCGTAATTTGTCTTTCATAAGGTGGACATTCAGAAATAGTGAATGCCCGGGGCTTTCGCTGCCACGAAACACAACATATAGAACAAAAAAATAACTATTACCACAACATATAGAAAGACCCACTTCCACCTCCGCCTATCTGACAATGTCCACTTTCCGACGGACAATTGTGCGGCTTTGTCCATTCCCTGCACACATCCCCTTGCCTTAATGATTCCTGTTGACAGCAGCGTGGCCATTTTTTTATAATTACCCAAGTGAATAGTTCACGTGTTGAATTAAATGGTCAAGCCCGAATGAAGCTGACCTAAGTCGGGAGAGTTAGGAGATGGATTATGGAGCCCAAAAAGCTTGATGCCCTGATTTCACGGTACGAGGACGTGTATCTCTTCGCCACCCGGATGATCGGGTCCATTGTGGCGGAGCTGGTGCAGGAAATGACCATGGAGCAGTATTTTGCAGTCCGTTTCCTGTCCAAGCACGGGCCTTGTCCCGCTTCCCGCCTGGCCGAGGCCTGCGGGGTCAACCGGAGCGCGGTTACCGCTATGGTCGACCGGCTGGTTACCAAAGGATATGTGACCCGCATCCGTGATGAAGTGGATCGGCGTGTGGTCTATCTGGAAACCACAGAGGCCGGCCAAACCGTTTATCACGCCACTCAGGAAAAAATCCGCCAGTTTGTGGAATTCTATCTGCAGCAGCTGGAGGAGGAGGAAGCGGAGGCCTTTATCCGGATTTACGAAAAAATCGGCAACATTATTTCCGTAAACAATGGAGGAGAACAGTCATGAAAATGATTTTGAAAAGCCGTTGGCTCATTATGGCCATTTGGATCGGCGGCCTTGTGGCGCTTTTGATGACAGCTCCCAGCATGGCCAATCTCGTCCGGGAAAAGGGCGGGATCGCCCTTCCTGAAGGTTACCCTTCCGTATTGGCCGCCGAGATGCAGGAGCGCCATCAGACCAAGGATCCCGACGAGCTGTCCATTATCGCGGTGTTCCATAATGCTGCTGGCTTGACAGCCTCTGACAAGGAAGCCATCAACGCCACTCTGGGCCAGCTGAAGTCCTCTGCCCAGAGCCTGGGCATCACCGGCATCATGTCCGCCTTCGACAGCAAGGAGCTGGAGTCCCAGATGGCGGCCAAGGACAACAAAACCATGATCGCCATGGTGAATGTGAAGCAGAATGGCCGGGACACCGCAGAAATCCGTGAGGCATTGCAAAAGCCCATGGAGAAGCTGCCCGTGGAGCATTATCTGACCGGCCAGCATCTTATTGATGAGGATGTGGTCATCAGCTCGGAGAAAGGGCTTCAGCGTACGGAGCTGATCACTGTTTTTTTCATTCTGATCGTGCTGGTTCTGGTATTCCGCTCGGTAGTTGCCCCTCTGATCCCGCTTGTAACCGTGGGGATTACCTATCTGGCCAGCCAATCCATCGTCGCTTTCCTGGTGGATCAGCTGAATTTCCCGATTTCCAACTTTACGCAGATTTTCTTGGTGGCGGTGCTGTTCGGGATCGGTACGGACTATTGCATTCTCCTGCTCAGCCGGTTTAAAGAGGAGCTGGCCCATAACCCCGGGCAGGTTCACGAGGCTATTGTCAGAACCTACTCCACTGCCGGACGGACCGTTATTTTCAGCGGATTGGCCGCTTTGGTTGGTTTCTCCACCATCGGTCTGGCCAGCTTCAAGCTGTATCAATCCGCCACGGCTGTAGCCATTGGCGTCGCCGTGCTGCTGGCTGCCTTGTTTACCATCGTGCCCTTCTTCATGGCGCTGTTGGGCGGACGGCTGTTCTGGCCCTCCAAACGGTCCAGTGAGCATCACGAAAGCCGCATGTGGGCGGCAACCGGAAGCTTCTCCCTGCGCAAGCCCTGGGCTGCTCTGCTGTTGGCAGCGGTTATTGTTGTGCCCCTTTTGCTCAGCTACAAGGGCACTCTGTCCTTCAATTCCTTGAATGAAATCGGCGAAAACTACGATTCCGTGAAGGGCTTCAACCTGGTAGCCGACAGCTTCGGTCCCGGGGAAGCCATGACCACCAAGGTGGTACTGGAAAGTGACAAGACGATGGATAATGAAGAAGCCTTCGGCGTCATCGAAAAGGTCTCCCGCGAGCTGCTCCGTACTCCCGGTGTAGCCAAGGTGCGCAGCCTCACCCGCCCTCTTGGGGAGGAGATGCCGGAATTCGCCGTAGCCAGCCAGGCCAAAACCGTCAGCGACGGACTGGGACAGGGCAGCGCAGGGCTGGAAACCATCAAGAACGGGCTGGCCGAAGCCTCCAAGTCCTTAAGCGGCTCCGCCCCCCAAATGGCGCAGGCTACAGACGGCATCAACCAACTGGTTGATGGCACAGGCAAGCTGAAAAACGGCGTGGAGGAGCTGCAAGCCGGGCTCAGCCGCATTGAGCAGGGTGTCCGCAGCGGCGCTACCGGCGCCGGAGATCTGGCCAACGGCATCGCTGCTCTGGAGAAAAGCGCCCAGCAGCTGGCAGACAGCGGCAATCAGCTGCTGAGCGGCTATGAAGCCGCCAAAAACGGGCTGGGCCAGCTATCCGGCATGTACAATGCCGTGCAGGCCGGACTGAAGGACTCCGCCGCCGCGCTGGCTTCACTGGAAGCCCGGTTTGCCGCGCTGGACGGCAAATTCCCGGGCCTGGCCGAGGACAGCGACTTCATCGCTGTCCGCCAAACCGTGGCCCAGACCGCCAAGGGGATCGGCGAGCTGGAAGCCGGGCTGGGCCAGCTTACCGCCCAGCTCAGCAATGTCCAGGCCGGCCTGGTATCGGCCAACGCCGGCCTGTCCCAGCTTGTGGCCGGCCAATCCGGCGTCGCCGGCGGCATCAAGCAGGTGGGCCAAGGGGCCGGCAGCCTGGAAGCCGGCCTGACTGCCGCCGCCAACGGCCAAAGCCAGGCTGTAGCTAACCTGCCCGCCATCCAGGCAGGGCTGACCCAACTGGCCCAAGGCCAGGGCGAGCTGGCCAACGGCTTCTCCTCCGTAGGCGGACAGCTGCAGCAGCTGGTCAGCGGCCTGGACCAAAGCGCAGGCGGCATCGGCCAGGTTCAAACCGGCCTAACCGCGGCACAGGCTTATCTGAACGAGCTGGCCGCCGCCCAGGACAAGGAAACCTCCGGCTGGTTCTTCCCCAAGGAGGCGGCGCAGAACCCGCAGTTCCAGCATGTGCTGGCCACCTACCTGTCTCCGGATAAGAAGCTGGCCAGCTTCGAGCTGGTGCTGGCTACCAATCCCTACGAGGCCGAGGCGATGGGCTCGATTGACGGCATCCGGGAGGCAGCGGAGAAAGCCATTCAGGGCACGGCTCTGGAGGGCAGCCAAATCGGCATAAGCGGCGTTACCTCGGTGTACCATGACCTGGACAACATGTCCAGCTCCGACTACAAACGCACCGTGCTGCTGATGCTCATCGGCATCACGCTGGTTCTCATCATCCTGCTGCGTTCCCTGGTGATGCCCATCTACCTGATCGCATCCCTGGCGGTCTGCTACTTCTCGTCCCTGGCGGTAAACGAGCTGATCTTCGTCCGCATTCTGGGCCATACGGGCACAAGCTGGGCCATCCCCTTCTTCGGATTTGTTATGCTGATGGCGTTGGGTGTAGATTACAGCATCTTCCTCATGGACCGGTTCAATGAGCATAAGGATGATGAAACTGCGGAAGCCGCTATTCTCACCGCCATGAAAAAGATGGGCACCGTCATCGTGTCCGCCGTGATTATTCTGGCCGGCACCTTCGCCGCCATGTACCCGTCCGGTGTGATGTCGCTTTTGCAGATCGCAACCGTGGTTTTGGCCGGTTTGTTCCTCTACACGCTGTTGTTCCTGCAATTTGTGGTGCCCGTCATGGTGAAGCTCTTCGGCCGCGGCAATTGGTGGCCGTTTATGCCCAAGCGCAAATAGCCACGGCAGCGTCTATTCTTTTCCCACAATTTCACATCATTCCGCCGCAATCCTGCGGTTTTCCTCCGGTAAAGTAATCCTTGGATGGGGAGGACAGTTCCTCCCCCACTTTCAAGGAGGGATAACCATGAAATACTGGAAACAAAGCCTGATCGTACTCGGCATATCCGCTTTGGCTCTGCCGGTGGCCGCTTTGGCCGCTCAGGAGGGGGGGCCTGCACTCTCCAGACATGCCTCTATTCCCCCGCTGGCCCAAAGCAGCCTCTCCAAAGCCGGAAATACCGCCCAAACAGCCGCAAGCAACGCCAAAAAGGTGCTCCGGGAGTCGGCTTCGTTAGGTGTGAATAAACAAATGTATTACACGCTGCTGTCGGAAAAATACACACCCGGCGATACAGAGCAGTGGAAAGCGGCCTTTGCGGAACGGGACCGTCTGCTTGGGGAGCTGAAGGCTATCAAACCCACCGCGGAGGAAAAAACAGCCATGAAGGAAAAGCTTTCCGCCGGGCTGGAGAAGCTGCGCGAGGAGCGCAAGGCAGGTACGCTGGATAAACAATCGCTCCAGGACCAAATCAAGGGGCTGAAGGAAAGTTTCGGGGGGCTTAAGGCTCTGAAAGCAGAAAATTGGGACAGCGTGCTGACCGGCCGCAAGGAGCTTCAGCAAAGCTTTACCGCTGCAATTGAAGCCGGCGATGCCGGGGCGATCAGCACTGTGCTGCCCAAGCTGCTGGAGCAAACCCGCGGGGAGAACACGGCTTTGGGCCAACTGGTGGCCAAGCTGCAAGCCGAACTGGCGCAATAATCCAAACCGGCGGCCGCTCCAGAATAGCAGTCAGCATTGTCAAGAGGCTCTGCAGCTTCCATACGGAGGACTGCAAGCCTCTTTTTTCATTGCAGCAGTCCGGCGCTTGCTATATGATGAACCCAAACCCATGGACAGGACGAACGGAGATGGATGCCGTTGAGCTATTTATTATATTTGGCGGAGGATGAACCCAGCCTGAGCCAGGTGCTGGCTGCTTATTTGGCCCGGGAAGGATGGATGGTGGAGGTTTTCACCAACGGGGAAGCAGCCAGGCAAGCCATACCCGAAAAGCCCCATTTGTGGATTTTGGATATTATGCTTCCCGGCGTGGACGGGTATCAGCTGATCAAGGAGATCAAGCAGCATGATCCCGCCGTCCCTGTTATCTTCATTTCGGCCCGGGATGCGGATCTGGACCGGATTCTGGGGCTGGAGATGGGCAGCGACGATTATTTGCCCAAGCCCTTTTTGCCGAGAGAGCTGGTGATCCGGTCCAGGAAGCTTCTGGAGAGAGTGTACCGCGATGCCGGAAGCGGACAGCTGCCTTCCCCCTTATACCATATGGCCCCTTTCACCTTGGATGTGGCCCGGCGCACCTTGTTCAGCCAAGGAAATCCCATTGACCTGACCTCCAAGGAATTTGACCTGGCCGCCCTGCTGTTCTCACATCCCGGACAAGCCTTTACCCGTGAGCAGCTGCTCCGGCAAATTTGGGGGGAAGATTATTTCGGATCGGACCGGGTAGTGGATGATCTGATCCGGCGTGTCCGGCGGAAGCTGCCCGGGCTTAGGCTGGAGACCCTGTATGGCCACGGATACAGGCTGGTGCGGCCATGAAAAACCGCCCGCTGGCTTTTCAGATCTGGACGGGGCTGGTTCTGCTCACCACCGCTATCCTTGTGCTGGTTTTTCTGCTGATGCCTGTGATCCTGAACCGGTATGTCTCCCGGGAAATATACGCGTCCATTGAAAGTGAGCAGGAAACCGGAATCCGCAAGGGGGAAGCGGGTCTGTCCGACCCGAATATGGCGGAACGGCAGATTGAACAGCAGGATAAACGTACGGTGAAAACTTTCCTGCTGTTGGATAGCGGCCGGCAGGTAGCCCCGCTGCGCAATATCCCCTCGGTCCTGCTGGAGGACGCGCGCAGACATTCCGCCCTGCAGACTGCCTTATCCGGACGATATCAGATCAATGTGGAGGGGGAGCGGCTTTTTTATGTCATCCGGCATGTCCGGATTCTGAACCGCCAATTCACCGTAGTGTCCTATATGTGGGATACGTATTACCATGACCTGATGAAAGGGATGATGAAGCAGCTGATATGGGTGTCCGCGGCTGTGCTGCTGTTCAGCCTGCTGCCGGCCTTATGGCTGTCCCGTTCACTATCCCGGCCGCTGGTAATGCTAAGCGGGTTTGTGAGGGGGATTGCAGGCCGCAGCTGGGGAGAACCTCTCACACTGGAGCGCAAAGACGAAATCGGCCAGCTGGCTGGATCCATTGAAGTGATGCGCGATCGTCTGAAGCGGCAGGATGAATACCAGCAAACGATGCTCCAGCATGTCTCCCATGAGTTGAAAACCCCGGTTATGATCATCCGGAGCTATGCCCAATCCATAGAGGACGGCATCTATCCCCAAGGTGACCTGGCGGGTTCTGTCCATGTCATCAGCAAGGAATCGGAGCGGCTGGAGAAGCTGGTCCACAAGCTCCTCTATCTCACGAAGCTCGATTATGTGGCGGCGGAGGCGAAGCGGCACCAAACCTTCCGTTTGGACCAGACAGTCGGAGCTGTGCTGGAGAAGCTCCGTTGGAAGCGGCCTGAGCTGGTCTATGAAGCCGTTATGGAGCCGCTGAGCGTGGTTGGGGATGAGGAGCAGTGGACAACCGCCGTGGAGAACCTGCTGGATAACCAAATCAGATATGCTCAAACCCGGGTGCTAATCCGGACGGAGGGGCCAACCCTGCTGGTTCTGGGAAATGACGGCCCTCCCCTGCCACCCCAAGTGGCCGGGCAGGAATTCAGCGCCTTCGGCAGCGGACCCGGAGGCCAATTCGGGCTGGGCCTGACCATCGTTCAGCGTGTTGCCAGTCTCCATCATGCACAGCTTTTGGCGCGCAATATTGCCGGGGGGGTTGAATTCCGCATCTCCTTTTCCCCGTCTGCCTCAGAATCCTGAATTCGGATGAAGGTATTGGACCCGGCGCAATTTATGGTATAATGGTTCGAAGTGAGTTGTAATAACGCGTAGGAGACAGAGAACCATGACGAAACGTTTTGAAAACCAGTATTTTATCTTCGGCGCCTTACTGCTGGGTGTGGGGGATATACTGGCACTGCTTTTGTTTACCTTCTTCGGCACCATGGAGCACCAGATGGATTCCGGCTTTGCGGAAATTTGGATGATTACCCTGCCCTTTATTGTAGGGTGGATTCTGGCAGGGCTTCTGACAGGAGCTTACCGCAGCAAAGCATACTCCACCATGCTCCAGGCCTTCGGCTACACCCTTGTGAACGCCGTGATCGCCGTACCCGCGGCTCTGATACTGCGCTGGCTGGCGGGAGACAAACCTCCCAGCTGGACCTTCGGACTGGTGGCTTTCTTTTTCGTCCTGCTGTTTATGACGCTGTGGCGTTGGGCATATACCTGGCTGATCCGCAATATTTAACCCCAAAACTCAAAGAAGACATCTTCCCATTTTTGGAGAGATGTCTTTCTTTTATTTACGCTGCACTATGCGGACAAGGTTACCGTAAAGACCGTTCCCTCTCCCATCCCGCTTTGCACCGTGATTTTGCCGCTGTGTGCTTCCACAATTTTCTTTACGATGGCAAGCCCCAGACCGCTTCCATTTTTGGAGCGTTCCCTTGCTTGATCCGCTTTATAAAACCGCTCAAAAATATGCTTCAGCGTTTCCTCATCAATTCCAACACCCGTATCGGAAATCCTGCATTCCACGGTCTTCCCGTGTCCTTGTAAAACCACCTGAATACTGCCGCCCTCCGGTGTGAACTTGATGCTGTTGTGAATGAGGTTCATCCATACCTGACTCATCATATCCTCATCCGCCGTGACCGTGATACTGTCCAGTAAAGCATCCACCTTAAGCTTTTTTTGGCTCCATTGGGGTTCACAGCTCAGAATTAAAGTCCGGAGCTGTTTATCCAGCCGGTAGGGCTTCGGTTCGAATGTAACGCTGTCGGCCTCCAACGCGGCAAGCCTCAGCAGGTTTTCACTCAATCGGGACAACCGGCCGGTTTCCGTTTCGATAATGCTCAGGAAATGCTTTCGTTCCTCGGGCGTTAACTCATCGTTCTGGAGGACGTAGGCGAAACCCTTAATAGAAGCAAGGGGAGACTGGATTTCATGGGAGACGTTGGAAATAAACTCCTGTCTCATATTCTCTGTCTGCTCCAGGTTCAAGGCCATTTCGTTGACACCCTTGACCAGCTTGGCAAACGGCCCCTTTTCTTTCAGCCTGTCATTCAGCCGGACGCTGAAATCCCCCTTCGAGATCTTCTCCAGCGAGTCCATCACCTCAGACAGCAGATAGATATTGCCGGTAAAATTGGAATGCTTGAGATATTGGCGAAGCAGCAAGAAAATCAAAACCCCAGAGTAACGCCAGAGAAGATGGAAAAACGGGGGGCCGTCCTCCGGTACGCTTTGGCCCATAAAAATTGCGTACAGAACAAAAGCCAACAGGTAAGCCACCACCATCCCGCCCATGATGACCGCCGCGATGACAACTGTCACAGCAGCCCCCTGAACGATTTCCCCCCTGCTGATAAAGCGGTTGCCAAAAGGCAGCTTCGCCCACAGAAACCTTTTCACGACGAACAGAAGAAGTGCCCAGATGAGAATGTTAAGGCTCCAAAACTCCCGCGTGGCTTGTGCCGCAGGCATTAACCCGATCACCGCGTACCCGATGCTGATCAGCCCGTGGGCAACAGCAAAACAAACGGACAAAATGGCGGTGATCAAACCGATCAAGGAAATGATCCGGATGTTTATTTTCTTGGGGGCAAACTCAATGCCGAGCAGCGTCCTAACCTTCTGGCTTTTCTTAGCCATCACAAACAGCGGCACCCCTGGAGCTAGGGCAGATATATATAAGGTTAAAATCTCACCGTTTATGATTTCCCGGCCCGAAAGTAAAAGGAGGATACATCCCACCGTCATTACGATGGCAAATGCGGCGGCAAAACAGATTATAACTCCGGCTACCTCCGATACAGCGCCCTCTGCAAAACGGATGAACCTGAACCTGTCCGTTTTCATGGGTCCACTTCCAAGCGGTAGCCCAAGCCCCGGATGGTGGTAATTTTAATGGCGCTTTTCTCTTCCGGGAAGCGTTGGCGAAGACGGTTGATATGCACGTCCAGCGTCCGCTCGTTGCCCTCAAAATCGTAGCCCCATATATCCTCAATCAACGCATCACGGGAGAAGGTACGTCCGGGATGCCCGGCCAGTTTAAACAAAAGCTCAAATTCCTTAAGCGGAAGTGTGATTTTCTCATTACCCGCCGTCACTTCGTAATTTTTTTGGTTCATGGCCAATTTCCCGGCTTGAACATTCTGGGAGGCGATAATCTGATACCGTTTTAACAGGGCCTTCACCCTGGCCACCAGCTCCAAGGGCTCAAAGGGCTTCACCAGATAATCATCCGTTCCCAACTGAAAGCCCTTTACCTTTTGCGAGGTTTCTCCCTTTGCCGTGAGCATAAGCAAGGGAATATTGAAGCGTTCCCGAAGCTCCCTGCACAGCTCAAAGCCGTCCATATGCGGCATCATCACGTCCAGGATAGCCAAATCCGCCTTTACCGTTTCCAATTTGGAAAGGGCATCGAGACCATCGGCAGCTTCATGGACGGAAAAACCCTCTGTCTGCAATACCACCTTCACCAATTCCCGGAAATGCGGGTCATCGTCTACCACTATGATTTTATTCAAGTCGGCGCTTCCTTTCTGGGGCTTTCCTTTCCTTAGAACGCCATGATAATCCCCTTCTCATCGGCATACAGAGAGCTGACTCCGCCCGTTGGCACAACATGGATATCAGAAAAACGAAATCTATTCTTTATTGCGTCAGCAAGCCTTTCTGCAAGGGCGGGATTGTTGCAATGGGCAATCACGATGTTTTCACCGGCGGTGTCCTTTCCGCTTTTTTCAATATAGGAAAGCAATTTTTCGATCATCTTTGCTGTGCCGCGAGGTTTGTCAAACAGGGCAATACTTCCTTCCCCATCCGCACCCATAATCAGTTTGATGTTCAGAAGATGGGCTATTTTTCCTGACAGCTTATTCAGCCGCCCATTCTTTTGGAGATTGTCATACCGCTCCAGGACAAAGAAGGTTTTCATATGATCAATAAAGTGATGAATGGCGTTTATGATTTCCTCCTTGGGCAGACCCTGCGCCAGCAGCTTATGAAGCTTTAAAGCGATCAGCGTCTGCCCCGCAGAAGCACTTTTGGAATCAATAACATAGGTGTTGGCCCCATTTTCTTCCGCCATGGATTTTGCCAGCATGGCACTTGAATATGACCCCGACAGCTTGCTTGACAGGGTTACCACAAAGGACTCCTGAGTTTCCTCCATGGCACAGGCATACCGGTAGGGCGATGGAGAAGCAGAGCCGACCTTGTCCGTGCAGGCTTTCATGGCTTTCATAAATTCAGGTAAATGCAGGGCTTCGTCGTCCAAAAATTCTCTTTCTCCCAGCATCAAAGTTAAGGGTACAGCAGTTATGCCCATTTCCTTCTTCATGGAATCGGGCATATCGCAGCAGCTATCCACAATGAGTTTGGTTTTCATATGATTTCACCTCTTATTGTTCTTTTCAATTAAACGGCAGTGGCAATCCAAGTTGTGAAGGAAGAAATGCCAAAACTGTATGCGGCAATAGAGAATGGTTTGCATAACAGAATAATCATTGTAAATTTTTCCAGTTTCATTTTTGTAAGTCCTGCCACCATACACAGAAGGTCATCGGGAGCTACCGGCAGAAGAATAGCCAGGACAAAGAACGGTTCAAAGCGGTTCTTTTTGTCCAGCCACCTGATGCATGTATCATACACCTTTTGGGAGGAAACACTCTGCAAAAAAGCCCCGCCCAACCTTCGTGCCAATAAGAAGGCGATTACCGATCCAACAGCTATGCCGAGATAGTTGTACACGAATCCTGCTACAGGACCGAATATCATAACCCCCGCCAATAAGCTGATGCCGCCGGGAAGGATCGGTATAACCACTTGGACGATTTGCAGGAGTACAAACACTGCCGGGCCCCAGGCTCCGGTTTTATGGACAGTGCTCTTCAACATATCCAAAGAAGTCAACATGCCGGTATGCCATCCGTAAACAACCAAAATAACGGTCAGAAGCAGTCCTGCCATAGATATTACATGAAACACCCTTTTAAGTGTTATTCTCTTTTCCGCCATCTTTAAAACGTCCTTTGGTGTACGCATGTTGATAAAATCCCGTCCACTGCCGCAGCAGCCTTTCTTCCGAATACATCTGGTGGCATTCCCATGATTGTTCACACCACCGGTTATATGCAGCGGCATCCGTTGCAAGTTCTTTAATAAACGAGGCATATTCGTCTGTACTCCGGCCTTTCATACAGTAATCCAGCAGGATGTCGCGATAAAGGGGAATGTCTCTTACCAATACGGGTTTTTTACAGCAAAGCGCCTCCAGGATCGCCATGGGGAACAGCTCCTCGTAGGACGGGAGGAACATCATATCCGCCATATTATAGACGGCAGGCATCTTCTCACGATCCAATATGCCGAGGAAAGTCACGTTTGCCGGCGGATGGACAAGAAGCCGTTTAATGTCCTCATACCCGTCGCTGATCCGACCGAAGGTGAAGCCGCCTGCCCAAACAAAGTGAACCTCAGGCAGCATTTTGGCTGTTTCCACAAAATCAAATACCCCTTTGCGCGTTTGCAGCTGTCCCACACCCAGTACAACGAACTTATGTGAAGGGATACCGTACTCGCTCCGCGAGGCCACGCTCACTTCAGCGCTCATTGGGTAGAAGCTCTTGGAGGAAACAAAGTTAGGAATAAAAAGCACTTCCGGATGGTCGATTCCATATGAACGGATACGCTCGACAAAATACGGATTCACCGTAACCAGATAGTCCATGCTATTGTAGAAGGCCAGCACATATCTGTAAAAGGCTTTCCTTGTGAATGCTGGCAGCTTCAGGCTTCCCTCCAGGGTTTCCGGTAAAAAATGCACGTAGCCGATCCCAACAGTCGAATGACGGTTTCGCAGACGCTCCACATAATACCGGAGGTTTACCGTGTGATAATGCACCAGGTCAAAACGCCCTTTTTTATTCTCCGAGACGATGAAGCCGGCCAAACCCTCCCGCATCAGGCGCACCTGCTCATCATAACAGGAGCCCACCCCCTGACTTTTCACACGGTTTGCTGATGATCGCATATTGAGGGTAAGCAATGGGCTTCCTCCTTGTACAAGAGCGTTTCTTTATACAGCCCCTCTACGCTCCGCGCAAAGGTCTCTGCGGAAAAAGGCACTGCCGAACGGACGGCTGCCTTGGACATGCCCTGTAGGATGATATCGCCGGACATAGCCGACTCCAAGGCGCTGAGGAAACCGACTTTATCCTCGAATACAAAGCCGTTCACCCCGTGGTTGAGCACCTGTTCCAGGCAAGGATCGGCCCTGGCGATCAGGGGCAGCCCTGCAGCAAGGGCTTCAATGAAGGTTAATCCCTGGGTTTCACTCTGTGAGGCACTGACAAATACATCCCCCAGCTGATAATAAAGGCCAATCTGCTCCCATGGCTTTTCTCCCGCGAAAATAACCTGGCTCTCCATTCCAAGGGAATGGGTGAGCGATTGCAGGTTTTTCCTGTCCGGACCGTCTCCGACCAGGAGGAATTTAACGTTGGGATGCCGGGGCAAATAATCCCTAAGTCCCTGAAGAATTTCGACGAGGTTTTTTTCTTTGGAGATTCTCCCGATATAAAGAAGCACCCTGTCCGTATCCACAAGCCCATATTCCGCTTTCGCCGCTGTGATTTCAGCGTCACTGTACCTGGCAGGAGCAAATTTATCCAGCTCTATCCCGGTGGGAATCACAGCAATCCGGTTTCCCACACCGTACACCCGGAGCATCTCCTCCACCTTTTCTGTGGGGGCAATCACCGCGTCAGCCGTATTGCAAAAGTGGCGGCTCATTTTCCGGGCGAGGGTTTTGGCGGCAGCATCCAACGTGCCGGTTTTTGCAATGTAGTGGGTGTAATGCTCGTAAATGGTGTGCATGGTATGGACGGTTGGAATCCCCAGTGAACGGGCTATCCTGCGCCCAAAAATTCCAAGGGAGAACTCCGTGTGGGTATGGATCAAATCGAGCCGCAACGCTCTGACTTTCCTTGCGGTTTCCGGATGGTAGAATAATCCGATCCGTCTTGCGCCGGCAAAGGGGATGCTGGGCAGCCGGTAAACATGATGTTCGTGCGCCGGGGCTTCAGGGTCGGTGGTGGTAAAGATATAGACGGTATGCCCCAGCTTCTCCAGATTTCCCTTCAGCATCCAAACAGAGGTTGCCACTCCATTGATCTGCGGATAATAGGTGTCGGTAAAGAGTCCTATGTTCATCACGGGTCCCCCCCTTTTCTTCATAATGGACACAACTCCTTAAGCCTTGACCGGAATTGGCCGGACTCCCCCGCTCTGTTCGGATGCTGCTGTGTAAGGCGGATAGAGGCTGCGCCCGACGGCTGAATGCTTGTCGGATTTTAGCCAACCGTTGGAGTACAGCTCGGCTTCTAAGCCTGTTTGTTGGGAAACCAGCTCAAAAAAACGTTCGATGACATCGGGTTCCGCAATATTACCCGCAAAAGCGATATTCAGATTGCCCCCGACGGAACAGATGCCGCAATTGATGGAAGCCGCTTTTTTGGGAGATGGAACCACCTCGATCATCTCTATGTACGGCTCCATAGACTTGGGCAGCTTCACATCTCCCAGATTGGTAAAAAGTGCGGTTGTTGCGTGGTAAACCCGCTTGGAGACAAGGCTGATTGCCATCTTTTTGATAAACCACGGAACCATTCGTCCAACAAGCATTTTTTCATACCCGACATATGCAGCTATTTTGCCGGATAAATGTTCCTCGGTTACAGAGGCTTTCATTTGCGCCGTTACGGATTCCACCATGTCGTCAATGGTTTGACCGGACGCTGCAGGGAGACTTACACTGATTTGGGTGACAAAATTCCGGAGTGATTTGGACGGGAACATCCCCCGGAGATTAACGGGGACGACTAACCGGACCGGATGAGGGCTTCGACCCTGCTGCGAGCCGGATGACAGAATGGCTTGGGCAAAAACAGCGGCTAAATATCCCGTTATGGTGGTTCCATGCCGGCGGGCGTAATCACGGAGCGGCAATGCCGGAAGAACGCCGTGAATGACCATCGTCTTGCGGTCTTCCGGAACCGTCCCCTGAATAGCGTGGGCTTTGCGTTCCTCCAGCTTTGCCTTCTTGGCGTGCTTTTGATAATACCTTACACACCCGTCCTCCTCTTCCTGAGGCTCCGGAGGGTTTTCCGGCAGCAGAAGCACCCCCTCATCTTGAACCTCCTTTCCGGTTAAGAGCAGGTATCGATAGACCAGCGACTTCAAGAATTCCATCGCTCCCATACCGTCTGTCAGCGCATGGAAACATTCCAGTGTAATCCGCCGTCCAAAATAGAGGATTCGGAGCAGATAGCCATTGTCTTCTTTGACTCCCATAATCGGCGAACAGGGTGAAGCGGATTCTTTGCGCACGGTCAGCGGATTGTTATTTTCATGAAGGGAGCACCAAAACAGCCCTTTCCTCAATTTCACCGCCATCGTGGGGAAGCGCTTGATGGTTATATCTGCAGCTTGCTGAAGCGCATCCGGATCAACGCCTTCGGTCAACACGGCCGAGATGCGAAACACGCAAGAGTTTTTCTTCTCCGCTATGGCTGGATAGAGCTTCGCGGTGTTATCGAGGCTATACCGTCTTTTCATTCCCATCACCTCTGTGAGCTTATTTATAATTTCATCATAATCACGTCATGTAAACGGAATGTAAACCCTTCGAGGGCATATGTTCTGTATGTTCCCATTGTAAGAAACCTCACCACCGGGAACAACGCGCTTCAGGCGGATTTATATCTCTGTCCAGAGACGGAGAAAGACCTCTTTAATCCGGTATCGACGCCAAAAAAGCCGGACAGAAAACATGACGTTTTCCATGCGGCTTTTAAATTTTGGGACATACATTCCTATGAATTTGAAGGAACTTAAAACGATTCGTAGAAGTTTTATACAATCCCGTACAAGGGGATTCCACTTCGACAGTCAACTTTTTAGGCTGAACAACCTGACATTAATGTAAGATAATAAGCTTAATTGAAATCGTTTGGGGGAAGGGTAGGATGGCTGACATAAACGACAATTTTTATCGTCATATGGGGGTTTATGGAATTTGTGTGGCTGATAGCTGCCTTTTAGTTATTCGAAAAATCCTAGGTCCCTACACAGGAAAATATGATTTACCTGGTGGTCGGTTAGAAAAGATGGAGACCTTAGAGCAAGGAATCACAAGAGAACTCCGAGAAGAAACAGGGCATACAGTTAGAAAGCTTAATAATATCGGGGTTTGTGATTTTACTGTAATGTGGACATTACAAGATAACATAGTAGAAAATTTACATCATATTGCAATTTTATATGAAGTTGATGTTGATTCAGAAGAAATAACGAATACGATTGAATCGTTTGAAGGACAAGATTCAAACGGGGCTATTTGGCTCGCTCTTGATGAAGTAACGGCTAACAATTCATCGCCCCTCGTATTACAGGCTATTAAATGGATACGTACGGGGACGATTCCTGTTACGAGTAGTTCATTTGATTATAGAATCTAATTAATGCCGCTCCTTCATTCCCTCCAGCATAATCGCCGATACCTCTTGATAGATGGTGGCGAAATGGCACAGGGGAAGCGGATTTACTCCGAAGCCCGCTTCCACCGTAAAGCCCGGCTTGCCGAACTCCTGAATAAACCAGTCCTTGTAGCCCGCATCGCTACCCTCCAGCTTCACGGGAATATAGCCGCTGGCTTTGCGGAAGCGCTCCGCCCAGACAATGGATTCCGCCGGCTCCAGATCCCGGTAGTTCCAATAGATTTCCCGTCCTTGGGTATGGAGGGCGATCAGGAGCTGAAAGCTGCGGGCGGCTGTAAACCGGGCCAACGCAACAGCCTCCGGCTCGGTGAGCGGCGCATCTCCGGTGTAATCCCGGGGTCCCGGTCCTGCCGCATCCCGGCGGGCCTTTTCTTTTTCCCAATGGGCAGGGAACTGGTCGTTAAGATCAATACCGTTGGCATTGGCTTTCCAGCTTTGGAAATCCGTTCTGCCCCCATTCCACTCCAGCAGCCGCTCCGCCACGGCCGGCTCTGCTGGCAGCCCCCGGATGACCAGCTCCGCCCCGTCCGGATTCATCTGGGGGGTAATCCACAAGCTGACGTTGTTCAGAAGCGGTCTGACCTGCACCCCGTGCAGCTGTCCGTCCTGCGCCTCCGCCTCTGCCAGCTCCTCCAAAAAAGCCATCAATACAAGCGACGTAATCCATTCATTGGCATGCATGCCGCCGCTGTAATGGATTTCCCGGGAGCCCCGCCCGATCTGAAACGCCCCCAGCTCCCGGTCCAGCACGCTGCGCCCGATTTTCTCGTACTGAATAAACGGATACCGCTCCAACAGACTCGCGGCAGCCGCTTCGTACTCTTTCCACCCAAACGGCTCCCCCGGATTCACCGCGCGAGTCACCATGGAACCAACCCCTCTCCATATGCTGTTTGGTAAGAGGTATATGGGGACACCCCCTAAAACATTCCCCCAATCAGAAAACTCTGTTGGGTAGGACGATGCTGAAGTTGATTTTCGTCGCTAAGCGCTTCTGAGTTCCGTTAGCGTTTAGAGGGATTTATGCGGTTTGGCCCCCTCTGCGCTAACGGAAATGAGCGACTCTTAGAAGCCAAAATCCGCCGTCATGGCGCGCTAACGGAACTCAGCGACGCTTAGCGGGGGTAGCGGGGATGAAGGGGAGCAAAATGGGCGCTAAGAGCGGCTGAGTTCCGTTACAACTCAAATGGGGTTGTTTTCGGCCGCTAAGCGCTTCTGAGTTCCGTTAGCGTTTGGAGGGTTTTATGTCGTTCGGCCCCCTGTGCGCTAACGGTACTCAGCGACTCTTAGGAGCCGAAATCCGCTGCCGTGGCGCGCTAACGGAAATGAGCGACGCTTAGCGGGGGTAGCGAGGATGAAGGGGAGGGAAATGGGCGCTACAATTGGATTGACAGATGTGGTTTACAGTTGTAGACTTGAGTAGTCTACAGTTGTAAACTCAAAACCGGAGGTTAGTTATCATGTCCTTATCCGATAAAATATCACCTGCCGAGCTGGAGGTTATGCATATTCTGTGGGAGCACAACTCCCCCGTTTCCTCCACGGAAATCCGCCGCAGGCTGCAAACCGCCAAGGGCTGGGAAAAATCCACAATCCTCACCTTGGTCAGGCGCCTCCAGGAAAAAGGAGTGCTTTCCGCAGAAAAACGGGAGGTACTGTATTATTCCGCCAACCTGGGGGAACAGGAATATACCGCCGCCCAAACGGAGGAAATGGTGAATAAGCTGTATCAGGGCAGCGCCAAAAATATGGTAGCCGCGCTGTACCAGGGGGGACGTTTGACCGAAAAGGACATCCGGGAGCTGAAGGAGCTGTTCCGGGTGGAGGGGCAGGATGAATAACCTCCTGTCCGGCTGGCTGTCCCTCTCCATCTCCGGAACCCTCCTGGCTGTTGCCGTTTTGGCTGCCACCCCCTGGTTCCGCGGACGGATCTCCTATTCGTACCAATACGGCATCTGGATCCTGGTTATCCTTCGGTTTCTGTTCCCGGCGGCGCCGGAGATGAATGGAATGACCGCCTTGGCCAATGGCGCTTCCTCGGTATGGCATTCGGTGATGTCTGAGCAAAGAGAGAATCCGGGTTCCCCGCTGCCTTCTGCAACCGGCACTCAGCCTGGGTTGGCACCGGGGACGGAGGCGCAGAGCCTGACTCCCGCCGGAGAGGCCGGGCAGACGTCAGTGCGCCCAGGAACGGAAGCAGCACCTTCCAGCCCCGGTGAAGCTGCACCAGCGGACTCGTGGGACTGGTCCGGGCTCGCGGATATTCTTCAGGCCTGCTGGCTGACCGGCGCAGTGGTGATGCTGGCTTGGAAAGCCGCCGCCTACCGCCGGTACAGACGTCTGCTTCTGCAGGACAGCCGCCCAGAATCAGCTCCGGCCGTGATTGAGGTGCTGAACCAATGCCGCAGGGAGTTGGGCATCCGGGAGGCTGTTCCCGTTTACCGGAGCCCCTTCGTGACGACCCCCATGATTATGGGCCTGATCCGCCCGGCGGTGCTGCTCCCGGAAGGGAACTGGGCCAGCCGGGAGTTGAGGTTCATGTTCCTTCATGAGCTGACCCACTGCCGCAGGCAGGATCTGCCGGTCAAATGGCTGGTGCAGCTTGCAGTATGCCTGCATTGGTTCAACCCGGCGGTATATTGGGCTGCCCGGCATATGGACCGCCTCTGCGAGCTTGCCTGCGACGAAGCTGTAGTCCGCCACATGAGTCCGTCCGACAAACAAGGCTACGGCGAAACCCTGATCGCCCTTGCCGCCTCACCGGGGGGCCGGCACTCCTCCATGCTGGGCGCAATGACCCGGGAGGGGCGTGACCTGAAGGAGCGTCTGGTCTCCATTATGAGATCCGGGGCGCGGAAGAATTCCGTGAAGCTGGGGGTACTGCTTTTGGCTGTTGCCGCTGCCGCCGCATTCTTTTTGGGGTACCAGCGGCAGCCGGAGGTGAACCGTTACGAGTATGGCTTCGCCCAATTCAGCATTCACAATGTGCAGCTGGGGGAACGTTTTGCAGATATCGATACGTCCCAATTCTTCGAGGCGGATGAAGCCACAAAGCAGAGCTTGGGCGAAAAATACCAATACGTGGCCCAGCAGATTATGCTCAAAATCAGAGCGGACGGCCGGATCACCGGTATTCACGGTGATGTCTATGAAAATGGCTTTACCATGCCTTTTTTCACTATGGAGAAGGCGGAGTTAGGCTCCGGGCCGGTTGTGACCACGATGTCCCAGGTAGCAGACCGGCTGGGTGAAGCCCCCAGGTCCTGGTATGACCGGGGACAGCAGCTCAAGTCCGCCCGTTACGAGGACAAGGAGAATGGCATCGCCGTAAGCTTTGTTTACTCTGCTTCGGATGACAGGCTGGTCTGGGTGATTAGCGAATACACCTCCGACCCTGGCCCGGAAGGTATCCGCTCCTTGTATCCGCTGGAAAGTATCGCAAACTACCGGACGCCTTATGTGGGCAACAATAGTCGGGTTTCCCAGATTTCAGGCAGATTGCCCGTCCCCCACCGGAATTTCATGCAGCGATTTATGGCCCTGCAGACAACGGCGCAGCCTTACGGGCTCACCTTGTATTACGAAGCAGCCCATCCCGCATCCAGCGGGCCTGCAGGCAACCACGGCATCCCTCTGGATGATCCCGCAACCAGATTCGGCAAGGTCATGCGCAGCAATGCCCTGGTGCTTTTCAGCATGATAGACAATCTGGAGCAGGCTACCTTCTCCTTCCGTCCGGACATGTCCGGGAACGTGCTGGACCAGCAGGCGTATCCCGTCTCCTACACTTTCCACAGAACGGACTTCGCCCGCTACGGGGATCTGTCCGAGCTGGGCCGGGATCTGAAGCGGCTGGAGCAGATGCTGCTGGACGGAGTCGGCGGTTCGGAGTCTGGTCTGCAGAATATGACCGAGGAAGAACTTAATCGGCTGAAGCCCATGGTACGGGAACTGTTTACGGCATATTTGGATAAAGAAACCCTTGCCTCCGTGCCGCCTGAACAACGAATCAAGAATTTTCAAATCCATCAGGAATTACGGATTTTTAAGAATGACAGCAATGTCTATTTTGTGGTCACATATGATACCCTGGCAGAAACGGAGCGCTTTGTGGTCGCCGGCGGTGGCGAGCTGGATCAGGAAGGCTGGCTAAGGAACCGCACACTCTATGTCTCCCTCGAAAAAAGCGGAGGCGGCTATAAAATCGGCAGTCTGAGCTCAGGACCCTAAATGCCGACGGGCCCTGGCGTGGCGATGGAGAGTGATGCTGGAGCCTGAGCCGGAGTCTCGCGTGAACGCTTAAGGAATCTAACGGCAGTGGGAGCCGCTATTCGGGCAAAAAAGAGCGTTGGCTTCCGTTAGAACCTGCGCTGCCGCTTTCAAGGCTCTCATCACACATCCAGCTGCGGCTTAGCCGGCCGCTGCCTCGCATCGGCTCAGTTCACCAAAAAAAGCAAGGGCCATTACGCCCTTGCTTTTTTTGTGTGCGGATATGCCGCCGCCTTCCGGCAGCCGCTTAAGGATTGACCATTTGGATGACGGGCATATCCACCCGGGACACCGGAACCGGAATGCCCAACCACGATTCGGCTATGGTGCGGAACAAGGAATGGGACCCGCTGCAGAAAAACCGGTGCCGGGGTTTGATCCGGCTGCGGTTCTCCAGATGCTGCGAATAGAGGATCGTGCTGATTTCCCGTGCGGTTTCGTCTGCAGAATTGATCAGGGCCACCGATTTGCCCATACATTCCGCGATGTAGGAACGCAAAAACGGATAATGCGTGCAGCCCAGAATCAGGCAATCCAGCGCCAACCCCCGCAGCGGGGCAAGTGCTTCGTACACGGCCAGCTGCGCTTCCTCCGACTGGTAGCGGCCTTCCTCTACCAGAGGGACAAAGGAGGGACAAGCCAGGCTGACCACATCGATGTCCGGAGCGATTCGCCGGAGGGCTTCTTCGTACGCGCCGCTGCGGATGGTTCCCGTGGTGCCGATGACACCGACGGACCGGGTTCTGGAATGTTTGATGGCTGCCCGTGCCCCAGGCTGGATCACGCCCACCACCGGTATCGCAATGGAGGCCTGAAGCGGGGCCAGGGCTGCAGCAGTTGCCGTATTGCAGGCCAGCACGATCATTTTCGGACGGTAAAGCAGCAGAAAATCAATGATTTGCCTGGTAAACATCAATACCTCACCGGGTGTTCGGGGGCCGTACGGGGCACGGGCCGTGTCGCCGAAGTAGAGGATTTCCTCCTTGGGCAATTGGCGCATGATCTCGCTGGCCACCGTCAATCCCCCCACACCCGAGTCCAATACCGCTATGGCCTGCTGCACGGATACACGCATCCTTTGCCTATAAGGTGAGTTTACAGCGTTATAACCCTTCTTCAGGATATGAACGCCCCCGCCAAAAGGTACCGCATAAACGCGTAGACAGGCTCAACAGGCTTTATTGCATCAGCTCATCCAGGGTGCCGAAGGAATACCCTTCTTTCTTCACATCCTTGATGATCCGATCAAGTGCTTCTATATTCTCCTCCGAACCTTGATGCATCAAAATGATGTTGCCCTCATGCAAGCCGTTCATGATGTCGTTGTAAGGCTCCTCCGCCCCGCCTGCCCGAGGCTCCCAATCCCGCATGGCCGTGGACCAGAAGACGGAGGTGTAGCCTTTTTCACTGACCAGATCCAACAGCCTCATGCTGTATTTGCCGTAAGGAAAACGGAAAACCTGTGCCACCGGCTTGCCTGTGGTCTCCTTGATCAAAGCGGCAAAATCATCGATTTCCTTCATGGCCGCCTCTTCGGAAATTTCAGTCATATCCTTATGGGTCATGGTATGGTTGCCGATGGTATGGCCCTCTTCCACTACTTTTTTGGCAAAATCGGGATAAGCCTTCACATTGTAGCCCACCAAAAAGAAGGTGACCTTCACATCATTGTCCTTCAAAATTTGCAGCAGCTTGTCCGATTCGCCCATAGGACCGCCAGTATCAAAGGTCAAGTAAACGGTTTTGCCGGTGCCTACCCATACCGCTTTTTTGTTGGGGGACAGGTCCTTTACCTCTCCGGGGAAGCCGGGGACCTGATGGTCCTTCTTCTTCATGTAATACCAGGAATAGGCCTTGGTATCCTTGCCCGGTTTTACCGCAGGAGCGGAAACGGCTGGTTTGGCAGCCGCGGAAGGGGATGGAGCCTGGGTAACAGCTGCGCTTGGTGACGGAGAAGCGGCTTCCGCAGAAGGCGAAGCAGACGGAGCCGCAGTGGGCGTCGGCACAGGCGAAGCGGTAGCGGCAATAGAGGCAGAAGCTGCCGGAGAAGCGGAGGCGACCGGCGCAGACGGGGCAACCGAAGCGGCAGAGGTGGTCCCCGGTGCAGCCTGGTCCTCCGAGCAGGCAGATAATGCGGCAGCGGCGAGCAGTATGGCAGTTGCAGTAAGAGCCACATAACGGGCTTTTGGCATAATGAGCTTCCTCCTGTCTCTTGGAGTTGTACGCTAACCCATTCGACATGCTCCGAGGAAATTCCTGTTTATGGGACCCGATTCACGGTGTTTCCGGCTTGCGTTTGGCCCGGAACCGGCGCACCTTCATCAGATTGCCGCACATGGTATCGTCGCAGAAACGTTTGGTCCTGCTGCGGGTATCATCATAGAACACCCACAAACAATCGGGGTTATCGCAGATCCGGATCCGGCCGGGTTCGTTATGAGCCAGCATCCTGGCGAACGATGCAGCCACAGCCCCCTGCACCTCCGCCCAGCCCTGTCCCTGCCGCTCCTCCTCCAGCCGGTAAGGGGGACAGGCCTCATGGCCGCTATTTTCGGATACCTCCACCTCCAGACGGTACGATACGCAGAAGGTTTCCATATAACCGTTCAGCTTATCCAGGTCCTCCAATGTGAGTGTTTCCCCGCGGACCAGCCGCTCCGTCAGCTGCCTGAGCCACTGGCGCAGCTCCCGCATCTCCTTGAGCTCCAGGGGAGACAGGGGGAAGGCAGCGGACAGCTGCCACGTATCCAGCAACCGGTTCACCATATCCACTCGCTCCAGCCGGTCCTCATCCTTCCCCGTACCTCTCCAGTCATGATAATCCGTATTCAAAAAATCCAGCCATAACATGTCCAACCTTGCTCATCCTCTCGTCCTGTTGCGGATAGAACGGTTATATGTAATGTTTCCGCTTGCAGGAAGGTTTTCCCTATGATAAAGTGATATTGCAAGTAACCACCTTATCCCTATTTAGATAGTTACAGAAATGTCGTGCATATGTTTCTACACACCACTATACCAATTCAAAAGCCGGGAGGAAATCATTTATGTCTCATGACCGTTTGTCCATGCTGCTTGCCATGCGGGACCAAAGCTGGAATGCAGAAGGCGGCTGGTGCGTCAATTTGGAGTCTGCCCTGAAAGGAACCACAGCGGCGCAATCTGTATGGAAGCCGGCTTCCCAGGGGAACAGCATCCGCCAGCTGGTCAATCATTTGAATTTTTATAATGAACGGCTGGCCTACAAGCTGGAGGAAACCCCGAATCCGCCCAAGGCCAACACCAATCTGGACACCTTCGGGGAAAATCCGGAAGCCGATGAGGCGGATTGGCAGGCTTGCCTGAAGCGGACGGAGGAGGTTGCCGCCAGACTGCGCAAGGCTCTCGGCGCTTTGACGGACGAGGACTTAAGCCGCCCCTTTGGTGAGGGGACACTGCTGGACTACCTCATCGGCTGGCTCCCCCATGACCTGTTTCACACGGGCCAAATTGTCCAGCTGCGCAGAATGCAGGAGGCTTGGACCATCCAGTTCGACTAAGGTAGGATAACGTCTGTCTGAACAGCCCGCATGAGGCATCCTTGAACCCCCTGTTCGCCCTATGCGGCGTTACTGATGCTTGACGTCCCCCCGGTACACCTTCACAAAAGTGTTTTTGCCCGGAACAAAGATTCAAAATAATCTGCTCCCCTCAAGGTTTTCAGACACACCCTGGTTTGGATCAGATTGGAAAAACCTAAGAGGGCCGCGTACGCAGGAGCGTTACTTCCAGCCTCTTCCGAAATGCAAAAGTGCATGTATTTATTAAACAAACCTTGGTTTTTCCGGTCTATCCTGCAAAAGTGCAGTTATTTCCCTCAGATGGAAGCAACATGGAACCCTCGGCGGATAATAGCTGCACTTTTGCATTTGGGGTGCAGATAGAAGCGGTGATCCAGCAGAATAGATGCACTTTTGCATTTCGGATGCACGGAGAGGCGGAGTTCCCGTGGATGAAAAGCAAAACGAGGCTGCATAAAGGAGCAGCTGGAGCGTGTCCAGGAATTGAAGATACTTAAAAACCCCTGAGCCGCTCCACTGGGCGGTCAGGGGTTTTAACATTTATGCGGTCAGCCAAACCAAACGCGGTGCCGCAAGGCGGCTTATTTGAAATTCGGCAGCCAGCTTCCATGGGCGGCGATAAGGTCATCGCACATGGCGACGATATCGTCGATGGACAGCTCGGCAGAGGTATGCGGATCCAGGAGAGCCGCATGGTAGATATGCTCCTTTTTGAGCGTACGCGCCGCCTCCAGGGTCAGCAGCTGAGTGTTGATGTTGGTGCGGTTCAACGCTGCAAGCTGCGGCGGCAAATCGCCGACATAGGTAGGTGTAATGCCGCTTTTGTCCACCAGACACGGCACCTCTACGCAGGCTTCCTTGGGCAGGTTGGGGATCAGCCCCGTGTTCATCACATTCCCGCCGATCTTGTAAGGCTGGTCGGTTTCCATGGCTTCCAGCATGAAGGAGGCATATTCCCGGGAACGGCAATGCTCCAGGTTCTTGTTGTTGACCATTTCCTCCCGCATGGTTTTCCACCGCTCAATTTGGCTGACGCAACGGCGGGGGTACTCATCCAGAGGAATGTTGAAGCGTTCGATCAGCTCCGGATAGTTACGTTTGATGAAATACGGATGGTACTCCGCATTGTGCTCCGAGGATTCGGTAATATAATAGCCGAAGCGCTGCATCATTTCGTAGCGGACCATATCGTGATGGACCGTTTTTTGCTTTTCCCGGACCCGGGCCTTGATCTCCGGGTACAGATCCTTGCCGTCCTTGGTAACCTCCAGCAGCCAGGCCATATGGTTGATGCCTGCGATTTTCCACTGGACTCCCGAATCGTCCATCTCCAGATCGCGGAACAGATGAGGCACACATACCTGCACGCTGTGGCAGAGGCCGACGGTTTTGATGCCGCCCATGGTATTCATCGCATTGGTCAGCACGGCCATGGGGTTGGTGTAGTTCAGGAACCACGCGTCTGGACAAACCTCCTGCATATCCGCCGCAAAATCCATCATCACGGGAATGGTGCGCAAATTCCGGAAAATCCCCCCGATGCCCAGGGTATCCGCAATGGTCTGGCGCAGCCCGTACTTCTTCGGAATCTCGAAGTCGGTCACCGTACAGGGCTCATAACCGCCCACCTGGATGGCATTCACCACATACTTGGCGCCCCGGAGTGCCTCCTTGCGGTTGGTATACGCTTTCACAAGGCAGCCGCTGTTCAGCGTCCCCTTCAGGTTCAGCAGCATATTCTCCGAATCCTTCAGCCGCTCCGGATCAATATCGAACAGGGCAATTTCGAAATCCTGCAAAGCCGGGGTCAGCATACAATCTCCCAACACATTCTTGGCGAAAACGGTGCTGCCTGCTCCCAGAAACGTAATTTTGGACATAGGAATAAACACCCTCCAGATGGAAAAATAGGCTCCGGCCGGTAGCCCTTATAGGTCTACTATACCGCAGCCGAAGCCTTTTCACTATGGAAGGAAGCCACTTTTACATGGAGAAATGTAGTCCGTCGTTCTTGCGCAAAGCACGACGCAGAAGGAAGCAAATCACGGTGATGAGAATGAAGGCCGTCAGCGCCAAAAACGGGATCGTAATAAAGCCAAGCCAGTTGATGTATTCGATGTCGCAGGGGTTCTCCCGGCAAAAGTTGGAGGCCGCTTGGAACCAGTCCGTTTTTTCATACAGGTAATGGTAAAGGGACACCAATCCCCCGGGTATGCTCAAGGACAGCACATAGGTAGTAATTTTGTTGTCCCGCTTGACGGCGGCAATGCCGAGAAGAATCACCAACGGATACATAAAAATTCGCTGAATCCAGCATAGCTTGCACGGATTGTACTCCAGAATTTCCGAAAAATACAGGCTTCCCAAGGTGGCCACCAGCGCCACCACCCAAGCCAGCTGCAGGGCATTGTCCTTCCAGAAACGATTCACAGGTACTCCTCCTCATGGTTGTTGATTCCAATCGAATCTTGATTTCTTGATTCTGTTCCTGCATCATGATAGAAGAAGTCCGGTCAGGCAGGCGCACATTTGCGGCGGCAGCCGCTTCCCGTTTCCTGATGCGAAGAAAGGCGGTTTACCATGGATCTGAATTATGGTGTGGCGATTAACCCGTACCCGTCCAGGGACGAGCTGTCCGTGCTGTTCAGCGGTCACTCCCAAACCTCCGCCGACCACAAGGTGGGGCCATTGGTGCACAGCCATCACCTGCTCCACTACGTCCTGTCCGGGAGAGGGGTTTTTCACTGCCGGGGCAAGGAATACCTGCTTGAGGCAGGAGCCGCTTTTTTTATCTACCCGGGTGAACTGGTCCGGTACGATGCCGATCCGCAATCCCCATGGGCCTACCGCTGGACCGGCTATAAGGGCGGCCAGGTGGACGAGCTGCTGGCCCGGCTGGATATCACTCCAGAGAAGCCGGTGATCCAGAACGCGTACAGCTCCAAAACCTGCTCCCTGTTCCGCCGGATCGAGCGTGTGTTTGGCAAGGGCGAACCCTCCTGCGATCTGCAGGCCTCCGGCTGGCTTCGACTGATCCTGGCAGATCTGGTGGGCAACCGGCAGCGCACCGAAACCAGTGATCCTGAGCCGGAAGCGCAGATTACCCGCCAGGTGGAGCAGGCCATCCGCTGGCTGACGCTGCAGTATTCCCAGCAGATCTCCATCGAGCAGCTGGCGCAAACCTTAGGTTACCACCGCACTCATCTGTCCAAAATGTTCAAGCAGCATACAGGCCTGTCCCCTATGCAGTTCCTGCTGAAAATCCGGATGGAGCGGGCACGGCTCTTGCTAAGCGATCCCCTGACGGTGGAGCAGGTAGCGGCGTCGGTGGGTTTTCCCGATGCTCTCTATTTCTCGAAGCAATTCAAAAAGTGGTACGGTCAGGCGCCCACGGATTACCGTCATTACCAACTGAACATGGGCCCCTCCCGCCGGGAGTAGGACGGCTGCAACCTTTGGCGGCCCTCCGCCGTATAGTAGTTGAATGTTCAGGTTATTCAAGGATAGATCGGAGGATACAACGTTAATGCCATCCCCAGCACCACCCCAAACGCCCGGCCAGGCCCGGAGCGTGAATCACAGCGCCGCCCGGAAGAAGAAGCGGCACCCTTTCCTGCGTATCCTGGCACGGACCAGCATCATCGGCTTTGTGTTGGCCGCCGGGTTCGCCGCCTGGTTCTATCTGACACCTTGGGGAACCCAATACCGCAATATTATGGTGGATACCCTCATCACCACCCAGCACCGCCACTGGGGCAAATACCTGGTAGGTGAGGCGGAATTAAAGAAACGCGTGGACGCGTATTGGGAACGCTTCGACAAATATGCCGAGACCCCCATTGTCCAGGCTCCCGCCATCCCGGCCGTCACATCCGTCCAACCCGATAAGGTCAACAAAGAGCCGATCGAGGTGGAGGAGGTAGAGGGCAAAGGCGCTTACGGCTATTACAAGGGATACATCCTGCATGTCCATGATCCCAAGAAGCTGCGCATTGTGGTCCCGGGCAAGGTGGACAAAGGTGAAAAGGTCTCCTCCATGGTGAAGCGGACCGGCGCCCTGGCCGGTGTGAACGGCGGCGGCTTTGCCGATCCGGAATGGAAGGGCAACGGCTTCCAGCCTGCCGGTATCGTCATGTCCGGAGGAAAAATCTTCTATCTGGATGCAGCCAAAACCACCAAGCTGCACGTGGTGGGGATTGACGCCGACGGCAAAATGATCGCAGGCAAATATTCGGCGGAAGAGCTGCTAAAAATGAAAATGTCCGAGGCAGTGACCTTCTCCCCCCGTTTCATCGTAAACGGCGAAGGCTCCATCAAAAGCGCCGCGGAGGGCTGGGGCGTCGCCCCGCGCACCGCCATGGCCCAAACCGCCGACGGCACCATCATGTTCGCCGTTATCGACGGCAGGCAAACCCACAGCATCGGCGTCACTCTGTATGAGCTCCAGCAGATGTTCCTGGAGCGCGGCGCGATTATCGCAGCCAACCTGGACGGCGGCTCCTCCACCGTGCTGGTCAAGGATAACCAGATCATCAACAAACCGTCCAGCGAATACGGCGAGCGGTATTTGCCCACCGCCTGGCTGGCCTTCGAGGATCCTTCCATCTCCATCAAGAACATCTGGGAGGGTATCGACATCAACACCATCGACCCCTCCAAGTGGTAGACCCGTTATTCGTGGCCCGGGCACTTCTCCCCGAACAGCCGGCTTAACGGATTGATCTGCTGGTAATGCTCCAGCTCCTCCGGTGCGGCCTCGCGGATGCGGGCATAACAGTCCTTGCACACCGCTTGGCCGGCAGCCCGGATCAGCTGCTCGGTCAGCCCTTTTTTGGCCAGGCGCTCCTGCCTGTATTCCACTTCCACCTCCGGCATATCCACCGCATCCCCGGACGCCACCACCAGCCCGATGTCCCCGGTAAATTCCTCATCCCGGCGGTAAGTTACGATAATCCCGTTTGCCTCCGCCAGCTTCTGGTACTTGGAGACCGCCTGTTCCATCTGTCCCCCCTGCAGCACCATCAGCTTGGCCTTCGGGTGCTTCACCGCCTCTTCAATCTCCCGGTACAGAATGGACTCCCCTACCTGGCTTTTCGTCAGAACCCGCAGAACCCGCTCCCGGAACTCGCCCAGATAATGCGAAACTTCCTCACGCTTCAGCCTCGGGGCTCCTTGCAAACCCGCCTGAAGCGTGCGCTCCATCTCGCTTTTACCGGAATAGCCCGAAAACCCCGACTGCGTTTTTTCCTCCGCCATGCTTGTCCTCCTTCGTTATGTATGCCGGCGGCCTCAAGCCCATTAGGACTGAAGGCCGCCGCAGATGTCCGGGCTCAGCCCGGATTTACTTCACTTCTGCCGAAACGGAGACCAAACGGGCTTCTTCCTCCGCCTTATCCCCTTCTTCGGCTGCAGGAGCTGTCTCCGGCAATGCGGCGTGGGATTCCTTCCAGGCTCTGACCTCGTCGGCCACAACCTCTGTCACCGCATCTGCAATCACGGTAGCCACATCTCTGGCTTTGCCCGCCAGCTCTACGCTTTGGGCGCCGACAACCTTAGCAAGCTCCGTGGTTTTGTCGCTGACGATTCCTGCCAGCTCCACTGTTTTGCCGCTGATTTTGTCTACCTGCTGGGAGATGTCCTCCCGCAGCTCCTTGCCGGGCTTAGGCGCCAGCACCAGAGCCGTTATTGCCCCCAGCACGCCTCCTACCACAGCGCCGATAAGAAAATTCTTCCCTGAATTGTTTTCTGCCATTACTAATCATCCTTTCGTGTCCGTATTGGATTCTTGCTTCGCTTGTTGCCTGGCGTTCCTGGCATCCTGCCACTTCTGCCACAGCTGCAGCCCCGTGGAGACCAGCTCCAGCGCTTCGCCCAGCCGCTGCTGGCTTTTGGCCTTGGCCGCACCCGAGGCTGTCCGGGAAACGGCGGCGGAAACCTGCTTCACCGAGGCCGAGGCCTGCTCCAGCGCCTCTCCTGCGGTTTTCACCGAACGGGCTACAGGGTCAAACGCATGCAGCTTATCATCCGCATTCTCGATAAGCTGGCGGCTGGCCGCCATAAGCTCGGTGCTTTGTTTGCTGACGGATGCCAGCTCACCTTGGATGGAGGATAAGGTTTTGTTGGCCTCCACCATCAGCCGTTTGGCCGACAAAATAAAAGTAATGAGATAAATGACGAGCGCTGTAAATGCGGCTGCTGCAACTGCCGCGCTGATTTGGACGATCACCGGTGTACTCCCCCATTTCTCTACGCGTAAGATGTGGGCCGCCTCCAGCATCTGGTCATACGCCTAATGTACTTCCATTATAAGTGCAATCTGAAATTTTGACACACGAAACAGAAGAATTTCTCCATGAAAGTGAAAAAAGTCCGGAGGAGTGGTATCATGGGGTCATCCCGGACATACATCCGGCATAATAGGGAGGATGGGGACGATGGAACGTGGAGAAGGCGGAGAATTGCTGAAAAAAGCGGGAATAATCGCCTCCCTGCGGGGAGTGGACAGGGACAGGCTGGCAGCTGCAGCCCATTGGCTGTATGAAGGCGGCATTCATGCCATGGAGATCCCTTTGAATACGGTAGGCGCGTATTATCTGATCCGGGATTTGAAGAAGCAGCTTCCCAAGAAAGCCTTGATCGGCGCAGGCGCGGTTCTGGATGTGGCGGATGCCAAGGCGGCGCTGGAGGCGGGTGCAGCCTTTCTGTGCACACCGGGGATCGACAAGAAGGTGATTCAATTCGGGCGGGAGGCAAGGCTTCCGGTGTATCCCGGCGCACTTACCCCCACAGAGGTTATGAAGGCCTGGAAGTATGGCTCCGGCGGTGTCCGGCTGTTTCCGGCCGCGGCCATAGGACCCGCCTATGCCGCTGAGATTAAGGCGGAGCTGGGGCATATCCCACTTATCGCCGCAGGCGGGGCGGTAAGAGCTCAGGCTGCGGAATACATACGGGCAGGCTGCGATGCCGTCTGCATCGACTACACCGCCATCCTCCATTCCTCGGAGGGGGCGGACGCGGTCAAGATGGCCTCCGAACTGGCGGAGGAGATCCACGAGGCGTTCCAGGCTGCGGAAAGCAACAACTGGCGGGAGCCAAACGGCTCACCCGCCAGTTGAACCAGACGTAATACGACTACATCGCTTGCTTGCAAGCCGTGATGACGGGACCGGCCAAGGCCTCCACATCCTTCTCCGTCAGGCGGTAAGCGGACGTATCCTTGCGTGCGGGAGCGGAGGCGGCATCTGTCTGCAGCAGGCCGGCAATATGCTGGTCCAGCAACAGAACAGGGGCTGTCCCCGCTCTTTTATGCAGCTCGCCGGACAGCTTGGCATTGCCGCCGTCCGCCCCGCCGCTGATGGAGAAGAAGCCATACTGCCGGGGATGCTTCCGCAGATACCCCAGATACGGGCGCAGCGGCGCTGCCACATGCCCCATCCAGACAGGGCCGCTGAACAGCAGGAGTCCATACTCCTCCAGTGCTTCCGGCTGCGGCAGCGCTTTGGGGTTCCGGTTCAACAGCATATCCAGTACAATTGTGCCCATGGTCCGGGGCTTGGGCTCGGCCAGCTCGATCAAATCCGCGTGAAGCGCCTGGGCAACCTTGTGGGCCAATGCCTTGTTGTTGCCGGTGAAGGAATACGAAATTACGGCAATCCTCATGTAAAACCCTCCTCGTGGATCTTATAGAGCGTTCTGATTATCCAACGGCCGTTAAGGCCGGGTCAGACTGTCCATCACCAGCTCGGTCAGCAGGTCTGTCAGCTGCGGGAAATAGCCGATGCCGATCTCTTCCTTGTGTATATCCGCATTAATAATGGCAGCGAACACCATCATAATCATCTTGCTGTTTATGTCCTGGCGCATCCGGCCTTCAGCCTGCCAGCTCACCACCAGCTCATGAAAGCTGTCATACAGGAAATCCACCGCCTGCTGCCCGTTTTCCTCCCGGTACATCTTCTCCAGCTTTTGATAAACCCCTTTGTTATACCACTCCCGGAGAATGGGATTAGCAGCTATACCCTCCCCGTTTTTCACCAGCATCTCCCGCACCACATCCACAGGCGGCCGGCTCAGATCAAGGGATTGCAGGCAGCTCCGCTTCAGCTTTTCATTTTCCTCCAGATAAATCTCCATGAACAGCTTTTCCTTGGAGGAGTAGTAATTGTAGAAGGTCCCCACCGCCATGCCCGCTTTTTTGGCAATATCGGAAATTGCCGTATCCTTGAAACCATTAGCAGAGAACAGCTCTTTTGCACTTTTATATATCAGAGTCTTTTTATCTTCCATCTGCCGCCCCATGAATGAATATTTTTGTGTTCATTCATATTAAACCATATAGAAGTGCCATTGTAAATATGTTCCACCCCCTCATTCTTCACAAAAAAAACGGCAGCCGCCTCAGGAAGAGGAGCTGTCGTTTGGGGATTCGGCGGTTGTGCCGTCTTGAAGCGGCTTAATCCGGTAAGAGCAGCGGCAGGCGCCTTTGGTCATACAATCCGTCCGCTCCACATCCGCCTGAAGCAGGGTCCGGAAGAGGTTCAGCTCGCATTTGCAGGCTTCCTCATACCGGTTGGCTACTTGGGCAATAGGGCAATTAAATTCGTTTAGAACATACTCGCCGTTTTCCTTCTTCTCCCAATTGGCCATATATCCGCCGGCATTCTGAATATCGGTGAGCTCGGATACACGCTCCTCTAACGTTTGGCCCTTCATCTGATCAGCATATTTATCCAGCATCTTCTCCTTGCGGCCCTCGAAGAGGCGGTTTACCTGCTCCTCTCCCGCATGGGCCAGCAATTCATCCAGAAGGTCCAGGGTCAGCAGATGATAATTCTTCGGGAACAAATCATCGGCCAAAACTGTGAGGGAATATAAATGGGAGGGCCGTCCCATGGCTTGCCTGGAAATAGTAGCTTCTATCAGACCGTCCCGTTCCATGGTGTTGAGATGCCGCCTCACTGCCATTTCTGTAACGCCAAGCCGTTTGGCCATCTCATTGACGGACAAAGGGCCTTTTGTTTTCATCATGGTCAGGAGGACCTTCCGCGTCGACGAATCCTGATCCTTGCTCAACCCTTCACCTCCCTCACCTGTTTTGACTTTATTTTATCTTATAGTTGTTATTAAGTAAAATTTTTATACATAAAAGTATCATAATCCGCTAACCGAAAAAAAACATCCTTCCCGGATGGCTCATACTCCTGCTCCGCCGGTCTCCCGTCCGGCAAAGTGCCGGACATCCTCCGCAAAGCCGGTCAGCTCCTCAGGTAAGCTGCTGGCCATATCCAGAAGCAGCAGCCGGTCCGGAGTCAGGTAATCCTGCACCAGCATCTTGCGGGCTTCCACCAGCCGGGTCATAATCCCATGCCGCGTTGGCCCGATGACACCTTCATCCAGGAGAATATCCATCATATCGGCATAGCTGCCCGGATCGCGCAGAATAAATCCGTCGATCAGCAGCCCGCCTACATCTGTCACTGCTTCCAGCGCCAGATGAATGATCCTCTCCAGCGCAGCCTCCAGCAGCCGGTCCCCCTCATGCCAGCGGGTAACCAGCTCACCGGCGATACCGCCAAGCTCCGGCAGATAGTCCAGAAGACGGTTCAGCTTGTCCGAATCCGCATAGAACATGGGTCAGCCCCTCCTGGAATAGGCCCAATGATTGGTGGGACCGTGGCCTTGCCCGATGCCCAGCTCATCGCGGATGGCGCAGGTAATGAAGGCCTTGGCCGTTTTGACAGCCTGCTCCAGGCTCTCGCCCTTGGCCAGCCCTGCCGCTGCCGCTGCAGAGAAGGTGCAGCCCGTTCCGTGGGTGTGGCGGGTTTCATACCGGACCCCTTCCAGCAGAAGAAAATCTGTCCCGTCATACAGCACATCCACAGGGGGTCCTTCCATATGCCCACCCTTCACAACGGCGGCGCAGGCGCCGTACTCCTCCACAATCTGCCGGGCGGCAATCTTCATCTCCTCCAAGGAGCTGATTTCCCGCCCGGTGAGCACCTCCGCCTCCGGCACGTTGGGCGTCACCAAAGCGGCTACGGGCAGCAGCACCCGGCGCAGCACCGTTTTGGCCTCCTCCGCCAAGAGGGATGCCCCGCCTTTGGCGATCATAACCGGGTCCACCACCAGCCTGGTGATGCCATGCTCCTTGACCTTAGCGGCAACCAGCTCAATAACAGCCGGCTGGGAGAGCATGCCGGTTTTGACGGCATCCGCCCCGATATCGGTCATCACGGCATCAATTTGCCCGGCAATGCCCTCCAGGGGCACATCATAGATGCCGGTGACGCCCAATGTATTTTGCACCGTAATGGCAGTAATGGCGGTGGTTCCAAACACGTCCAGCATCTGGAAGGTCTTCAGGTCGGCTTGAATGCCTGCGCCTCCGCCGCTGTCCGAGCCGGCAATGGTCAGTGCTTTGGGAATAAAGGACATGACATCTCAACCTTTCTTTTTGGCGTTTCCAAAGAAAATGAATCCGCTATTAGTTTAGCGGCGGCTGCCGCAAACCGTCAAGCCGGAGGCGGGTTTGGCGGCCTGCGCATGAGAAAACCGCCAAGGCTTATCCCTGACGGTTCTAGCACGGGTACGGACCGACCTGACTATGCCGCGGCATGAGCCGGAGGCGGACCGAATCAACCCGCATTCTTTTTCAATCTGGACAAAAGCGCCCATCTCCGTTCGGATTTCCGCTTGTACTTAGGCAGACTCCGGTAGATGCGGAGCGCTTCGCCATATGCAGCTTTGGCTTCCTCCTTGCGTCCCATGGACCGGTACAGCTCGCCCATCCGGTAGAAGGCTTCGGAGGAGGAGGAATTCAGCTGGCGCAGCTCCTCCAGATAATGGAGCGCCTTGGCCGGCTCCTTCTCCAGAAACGCTTCGCTCAGCCACAGATACGGCTCGCCGTACCGGACCCGGGGATTACGCTCCAGCCCCTGTCTGACCAGGGATTCGCCTTCCTCCAGCTGGCCCAGCCTAAGCTTCGCCCAGCCCAGCTCCACCAGCACCTCGGCGGAATCGTCCATCACCGGCAAAACCTGCTCCAGATAGTCGTGAGCTTCCCTGAAGCGTTTTTTCTCCAGATACAGTCTGGCCGCCTCCAGCTTGCTCCGGGTATCATGGGGACGGCTCTCCAGCTCCCGCCGCAGAACGGATAGCCTGCGGTTCCGCTTAAAGGGTTTGCCGATGCTGGGAGTAAGGCCGATAAAGCGGCGCTCCAGGAAATAGCCGATCACGAGAATCACCAGAATGGCAAGGAACGGATTCCCCAACAGCTGCCATAACAAAACAAAACCGATAAACTTGCCCATACGCCACCCCTCAGCAAAAAAGGTATATGCCCCCATCATAACATGAACGTTTCCACCGGGGAACCTTAATTGCCTGCTGTATCAAGGAAACGGGCTTAGGCTTAGTGCAGCTGCGATTCGCCGGCCTCCGGACTGGCCTTATGGGCAAATGCTCCAAACACCGCCCCCTTGGCAAGCTCCTGCTCCGTGTTCCACAGATGCTCCTCCAGCTCCGCCGCCACATCCTGATAATCCAGCACCTCCCGCTCAAACTCCGTCCGGTTGCAGGCATCCGAGGTTTGTGGCTGGGTGAACCATTCGGCAGTCACATCCTGGAAGGCCTGCCGCAGGTCATTGTCGTACCAGTCCAGATCCAGCTCCTCCTGCTTGCGGATCAGCTTTTGCAGAGACAGACAGCCGTCCGCCTCCCGCACAAACCAGGCCAGCATCGGCGCCTCCTCCCGGACCGGCCAAACCTTCACCTCTCCGATAAGCTGATCCCCGTTAGGAATGACTCTGGAAAATGCCGCTTTTTTAATATGCATGACAAACCGCTCCTTTTTATGTGGTAATACGGTTAGGTTGTCCCGGGGGAGACGGAAGTATAAGAACCTGTGATACCTGTGAGACAGCACCCACCTTGCCCAACCCGCGGCAATGCCCTAGAATGAAGGGACGGGATCGTGAGGTTTCCAGTAGGGTAAAAAAGGTGGCGGAGTTCATGAACGTGTTAAGCCAGATTATGGGTGTCCGGGAGGCGGCGGCCAAGTGGGGCCTGCAGCCCGAAGAAGTGGAGCGGTTATGCCGCGAGGGCGGCATCCGGGCCGTACGCTTGGACGGGGAAGATGGGCCTTGGGTGCTGTTGAAGGAACAGCCCAATCCGGTAACGGGCGAGGGATTGCCCCGGCAGCAGCGGGTAAGTGCGGACAAAACATCCTATATGTCGTCCAAGCTGTTGGACGCTTTGTACGAATAGGGCTGTACAAAAAAGGAGCCATAGCGGGAAGAAGACTTCCGTTATAGCTCCTTTTTTTCATGTGGGGAACCGGGTTAATGGAAACCGGGTTATCGTTATAACCCGTGGACACTTCTGGCCACAATGTCATACAACTCACCGCGGTGCGCGGCATACACCTCTTCCGAGATGCTGCCTGCGGCAAGCCGCTCATCCAACTGTACGGTAAGTTGGGCAACCTGATGGCGGATAAGGCTGTCCACATCGGCGCCGTGGTCATAAGCCACATCAGCCAGAGTTTTGCCCTGAAGAAGAGCATCATAGATGACAGAGTCGGCTTCCTCGCCGATGGCTTGAGCCAGCGGATCGCTGACCTTGGCAAGCTCTGCTGCAGCATCCTCACTGTCGGCTTGGCTGGAGGTATCGAAGAAGGCTATGGATGCGGCTTCAGCCGACCGAATGCCGTCTCTTCCCGGGCCTCCGTTCAACGTAATCATTATCACAATCGTACCGATCATAATCCATTGTTTCGTTGTCATGGTAAATCCCCATTTCATATTCAATAGTGGCGGCGCTGGTCTTTGGGAATGCCGCTGGTGCACAAGAGGCGGACGGCGCGTCGCAGATTAGGTTCAACATTAGGCTTATACGTTTGTAAAGCGCTTACGTTTCACTTACTATCTACACTATACAAGACGTACCTTAATATCAGATGAAGAAACTCTAAACAGTTTCTGAAGAAGGTAAAAACCTCCGGAAGCTTGACCTCCGGAGGCGTTCTTAAATATAGATGATTCCTTATCTTTCTATATAAGGCAGCTGCAAAACCGTGTTAGGTCCTCCCTTGCGCGCTTCATTAACCGTATCCAGGGTATCCTCAATCATCCTGCGGATATCGCCAGTTTTTTCCTTCACTGTGTGGAGCAGGCCGATGGTGCAGCCTACCCGGGAGTGGCAGCCTACGCTGGAAAACGGAAACTTTCCCAGTCCTTCCACAATCCGGCCTGCCAATTCCTCAGCCTGGTTTTTGTCCCCTTTAACAAAAAGGATAAACTCATCGCCGTGGGTCCGCCCGACACAGGCATCTGTGCCGAAGGGTCGAGCCGACTCGAGAAGGATCTCATAACAGGCAAGAATAACCCGGTCCCCCACATCGAAGCCATAATCGTCATTGACCTGCTTGAAGCGGGCGATATCGAAACGAAGCACCGCAACGGGATCGGCACCGGCGCAAGCAGCCAGAATATCCGCCACGTTCTCCAGAAACATTTCCATATTGGGCATATTCTTCTTTAACTCGTGAACACTGGTCTGCTCCAGCGACACCAGCTCAATAAGCTTATCCATTTGAACCTCATCCCTTTCCAGCAATTGAATGAAGCGGTCAATCTGCAGCTTTTTCTGGTGATGCTCATTGAGGGCGGAAAGGATCCGGATACGCTTCTCCTTCAGCTCCTTCAATAATTCCCTCCTGCCCACCGGGCCGCGGAGAATCTCCTTGATCTCTGCCAGCGAAAAGCTCAGATTCTTCAGAATCTGAATCCATCCCAGCTGCCGGGACTGTTCCTCCCCATAGATCCGGTACCCGCTGACCGGGTCCGTGGCCTCCGGCTTAAGCAGGCCGATTTCGTCATAATGGCGCAGCATCTTCGGCGTGACTTGGTTGTGTTCGGCAAACTCGCTGATTTTCAAAATGGGACCTCCATGCTTTAAGCTGTTTCGGCCGGATGAGCTTTACGGATCTATCATAAACCTTCCTGCAACGGGAAGGTCAACAGAAAAATTGCATTAAAAAAAGCCCCCTCCGCCTGCTGGGACGAAGGAGACTCCTTGGAAAAATCATATAGACCCGGTGGGGGTCGAACCCACAACCTACCGATTAAGAGTCGGTTGCTCTGCCATTGAGCTACGGATCTGCAAGATGCGGCATTGCCGGTGGAAAAAGGTGATGCTATAGACCCGGTGGGGGTCGAACCCACAACCTACCGATTAAGAGTCGGTTGCTCTGCCATTGAGCTACGGATCTGCAAGATGCGGCATTGCCGGTGGAAAAAGGTGATGCTATAGACCCGGTGGGGGTCGAACCCACAACCTACCGATTAAGAGTCGGTTGCTCTGCCATTGAGCTACGGATCTGCATGTTTTTGCGCTGTTTCTTAGGCTTTCTTGTTGGGCGCAAGAAGTAATATACCACGGTCAAAAAACAATGTCAAACCTTTTTTTACAAAAGTTTTTTCATATTCGACAAGAACTCCCATGCATGAAAGATGACAGGAACACATGTTCTGTGTTATGATAAATGCAAGCAAGGAGGTAACACCCATGAATTTGATCGACAAGCTGACCATCCTCTCCGACTCGGCCAAGTATGACGTCGCTTGCACCTCAAGCGGCTCCAACAGAGGCTCCAAAGCAGGCATGACGGGCAATACGGTGAGTATGGGCATCTGCCACAGCTTCTCCGCAGACGGACGCTGCATCTCGCTTCTGAAGGTGCTGATGACCAACAGCTGCATGTACGACTGTGCCTACTGCGTCAACAGACGCTCCAATGATACGCGCCGCGCGGCGTTTACGCCCAAGGAGCTGGCGGATCTCACTATACAGTTTTACCGCCGCAATTATATCGAAGGCCTGTTCCTGAGCTCGGGCATTATGCGCAGCCCGGACTATACCACAGAGCAGATGATTGCAGCCCTTGAGCTTCTCAGGAACGAATACGGCTTCAACGGCTACATCCATGTGAAGGCCATTCCCGGCGCGGACAGTGCGTTGATCTCCCGCCTGGGTATGCTTGCTGACAGGATGAGCGTCAACATTGAGCTTCCCTCCCAGGAAAGCCTGCAGGTGCTGGCTCCGGACAAAAGCAAGGAGTCCATCCTGAAGCCCATGGGTCTCATCCGGGAGAAGATCACTGAGAATGCATACGACGTGGTCAAGTACCGTCATTCCCCCAAGTTCGTCCCGGCCGGTCAGAGCACCCAGATGATTGTCGGGGCCACACCCGAGACGGACCACAAGATTCTCACTCTGTCGGAGGGGCTGTACAAGAAATACAAGCTCAAGCGGGTATTCTACTCGGCCTACATGCCTGTGACCCAGCATTCCCTGCTCCCCTCTACGGAGACCAAACCTCCTCTTCTGCGGGAGCACAGGCTGTACCAGGCGGACTGGCTGCTGCGGTTCTACGGCTTTCAGGCCAGGGAGCTGCTGGACGAGCGGAATCCCAATTTTAATCCGCTCATCGACCCCAAGTGCAACTGGGCCATCCACCATATGGAGCTGTTCCCTATGGAGGTGAACAGAGCCTCCTACGAGGAGCTGCTTCGGGTTCCGGGCATCGGCGTCCAAAGCGCCAAACGGATTATCGCCGCACGAAGAACAGCCAACCTGGACTTTGCCTCATTGAAGAAGCTGGGTGTGGTCCTGAAGCGGGCCCAATATTTTATCACCTGTAAGGGCAAGGCGCTGGAGGGTTTGCGTGTTAATGAAAGCAGCATCCTGCGTGGCCTCATTTCCGAAAGCGGATTGAAGAACGTTCTGCAGCCAGAGTATGAGCAGCTATCCTTTTTTGACGAATCCGCGGTGACAAAGGAGAGTGTGATGCAATGTCTTACCGGACAGATGTAGCCTACAGCTATGACGGCAGCTTTAACGGGTTTTTATGCTGCGTATATGAAAGTTACAGCCAGCAGGAGCTTCCTTATGAGATCGTCTCCCAGGAGGAGGAGCAGGGATTTCTTCTGCCTGCCCGGCCCATTGCCACCGATCTGAACACAGCCAAGCGGGTATATGCCACCATCGCCGCGAAGATTTCCCGGGAAGCCCGTGAATTGGTGCGCCTGGGCTGGCTGATCCACCACCCCCACAAGGAGCTGCTGCTGCTCCATTTCCTGCGCCTGGGCTTTTCCTGCGGCCCCGCCGTTACGGATATGCTGGCGGACGATACCGTCAGGACGCTGGATGAGGCTGTGCTGCAGCTGAGGCGGGAAGCTCATAAGTTTACTGGCTTCGTCCGTTTCTCCGTCCACCAAGGAGCGCTGGTCTCCATCATAGAGCCGCGGAATCAGGTGCTGCCAGAGATACGCAGCCACTTCTGCGACAGATTCGCCAGCGAAACCTTCATGATCTACGACAAGACCCACGGTCAAGCCCTTATTCATGAGCCTGGGCGGGATGCGATTGTCGCTGTGGATGAGCTGGACATGCCCGAGCTGGATCACAAGGAAGTGGAATTCCGCCGCCTCTGGAAACGGTTCTACAATACCATTGCCATCCGGGAGCGGGTCAACCCCCGCCTGCGGATGAATCATATGCCCAAGCGTTATTGGAGCCAGTTGCCCGAGATGCAGCCTGATCCGGGGACCATGGCGCCCCCACGCAAAAAGCCCGTCTCCCGGGCATCGGAGCTTCCTGGCCAGGCAAGCCTGACTGGAACCGATTCCCCAAGAGACGGACGGAAGCATTCTGTGTAACGGCGCGGCGGATTAGAACCGCTCGCGCTTTTTGCCCAGCATCAGGAACAGACCTGCGGCGATGAGCACGATAGCTGCTGCGGACTGGCCCATCACATGGAAGCTGGTCAAGCCGCCTAATGCGAAGATGGCGAAGAACAGCACGGATACGCTGGTAAGAATGAAGATTGGAATCAGAAGCCAGCGGTTCCGGCCAGAAAACCAATAAAACTCCAAAAGGCCGAATGCTACGGCCAGCGGGAAGCCGGGCCAGGTGTACTCCCAAATATCAAACAGCATGGAGACTTGGCAAACCACCCCCGCCACCAGGAGGGTACCGCCCGGAATAAGGAGCCCTGTCCCCTTGCGGCCTGTGGCGAAGAAATACAGCCAATGGAAGAATAATCCCAATGGGATAATAAATAGGCTGGCCCAGAAGTTCCCGAAGACAAATCCCGGGTCTATGGGGTTTCCCTTCCCGGCAAACATCAATACCCCGGCCAGAATTAATAAAATACCGCCCAACGCTTTCCTGTCCATAATATCCTCCCGTTCGAATCCTGAACTTGTTTAGGACTTTATCCTGTATGTTCTCATTGTAAGCAACCTGCCATCCGGGAACAACACACCACAGGAGGATTTATATCTCCGTCTTGGGACGGAGAAGGAATGACGGATCAGGGCGTGTAGGCAACCCCCGCCCTAGGCCTTGCTTCCCCCCGGAAACATGGCTTCACGTGCCGGGCATGGCTCACGCTGCAGATAATCCTGTAAGGCAGGAGGCATACTGCTGAAAATATCCGCCAGTTTGGTGCCCTTATAGATGTTGCCGATCACTACCGGATAACATAGCTCCGAAATTAGGATATCCCCGTTCCCGTGGAGATGGAGCTGGGTTTTGCCTTCGATACATTGGGTAATAAATACTCCCGGCTGCTCACGGATGCCCAGCTCTTCGGCGAAACGGTCCATACAGGTTAAAAACAGTACCGAATCCTCCCGTTTGGCGGCGATGAGCTCATCCACCGCCCGCTTCAATTGCTCCCGTGCCGCTATAGCCTTCCATCCCGTATGATTCATGACAATGCTGTTCTGGATTTCATGAGTGCGGACCCCCAGATCATAGACCATGGCGCTGATATCCGTCAGACAATGCTGGGTCTCCTCAAATAACAGCGTCTCCAACACTGTATCCACCTTAGTCTGTGCAAACAGGCGGATGTTCTCCAGAATCCGGTTGTAAACAGCCGGAGGCAGCTTATAATACCTGGAAAACCCCTCAGCTGTCGTAAAGTTAAAGCTGATATGAATGGTGGTCAGCCCCGCCTGCACCAATTCCTCCACCTTGGCTTCATTCAACAAACTGGCATTGGAATTCAACTGGGTTTGAATCCCCCGTGAAGCACAGTAGGACACAACCTCCACACAATCCTTGTATTTCATGGTGACCTCACCACCGGATAAACGCACCCGCTTCAGTCCCGGCAGCTCCTCCAGTATCCGGATTACCTCTTGGCCATCCACGCTTTCTCCGTCATTGCGCTGATACGCGCAGCAATAATCGCACTTGAAGTTGCAGGATGAGGTCAACCCCACCTCCAGCCCTTCCAGCGTATAAAGTTCAGGTTTTACCAGTTCAAGCGACTTGTAAGCCATGGATCTTGGTTCCTCCTTACCGATCTTGCCCGGTTGTTCCGCCCCACCACAAGCGTCGGTTGATGCGGACAGCGGACCCGTAAATTATAAACTGTCCGCTCTATTCAAAGTGTGATATATGTTACACCCGCCAGCACACCCCAAAAACCCCCGGCCATTATGACCAGGGGTTCGAAGTGTACTTCTTTTATTCACCAAACAGCTTGCGGAGCTCGCCATACCCTTCCTGCTCCAGATCCTTCTTGGGGATAAACCGGAGAGCGGCGGAATTGATGCAATAGCGCAGTCCCCCCTTCTCCTCCGGACCATCGTCAAACAGATGGCCCAGATGGGAATCCGCTTCACTGCTGCGGACCTCGGTACGGATCATAAAATGGCTGAAGTCCGACTTCTCCTTCACCGCATGTTCGGCCAACGGCTTCGTAAAGCTGGGCCAGCCGCAGCCGGAATCAAATTTGTCCAATGAGCTGAACAAGGGCTCACCCGAAACAATATCCACATAGATGCCCTCTTCCTTATGGTCGAAAAATTCATTGCGGAAAGGCGGCTCCGTTGCGTTATTTTGGGTTACCTCATACTGTATCGGCGTCAAGTGGCTTGTGTCATGGGTTTTGCGGGACCAATGCTGTTCAATAAACGCCTCCCGGCCGGACCCGATCCGGTAACGCTTGTAATGCATCGGATTTTTCTTGTGGTAGTCCTGGTGATACTCCTCCGCCGGATAGAACGGCTGGGCAGGCTCAATGGGGACCACAATGGGCTTATCGAATCGTCCGCTTTCTGCAAGCTTGCGCTTGGACTCCTCGGCAATCTTCCTTTGCTCATCGGAATGGTAAAAAATCGCTGTGCGGTAGGAGTCACCCCGGTCATGAAACTGACCGCCCGGGTCGGTGGGATCTATTTGCTGCCAGAACAGCTCCACCAGCTTGGCATAAGGGAAACGTGCCGGATCAAACTCGATCTGCACCGCCTCCGTATGTCCAGTGGTATGGGTGCACACTTCCTCATAGGTAGGATTGGGCTTATGTCCGCCCGTATAACCGGAAACCACCCGAAGGATTCCCGGGAGCTCATCAAAAGGCTTCACCATACACCAGAAGCATCCCCCGGCAAAGGTAGCCAGCTCCTTCTGTACATCCAATCCGTCTTGTTGATCCATGGTACGGTCCACTCCTCTCCCAAGTGCTATTGCTAGAGCCGCGGCACTGGACCGCGCTTCCAGTCTATTATACCACTTGGCCCGGCAGCTAATCATGCGAAACGGATTCATCCTAAGAGCGTGTTTGCAAACATGCGCGAAGGGCAAACAAAAAAGCCAGCTTCCCAAGGAAACCAGCGGAGGATCGGGCGTTATGCCCCTTTTTTGCGCAAATCCACTTCTACCCGGAGAGGACCGATGATCGTCTCCAGGGGCAGGGAAATCACTTTATCGGAAGGACGCTCCGCCACTTCCTCGATCAGCTCGAGAGTAGGCGGGAGAATGTCGCAGGTATAATTGCTTTCGAACAAGCTGGTCATGGCGTTGCCGCTGATGATATTGACGATTTCGCTAAGGGCGGAGGCGACAAAATCATCCACAACCTCCATTTCCATGCCGGACATGATCCGTACCATCTCCAGCGTCATACTTTCGGGAAAATTATATTGGATGGTGCCTTCCAGATCGCCAACAATGCCGATGCTGACACAGGCTTTTTTATTGGCCAGACCGTCCAGCTTCAGCTGGTCCGCTCCGCGCTGAACCTCCAGGTCCAGCATCAGCCGGAACACTTCCCGGGTTGCCACATAGAAGGGATTCGCAAGCTCAGGATTCATACGCGGGATCCCCTTTCAGGCGTTCCAGATAGTCGGCGATCTTCTGGTCGGAAGCGGCCACATGATTAATCAGCCATGCCAGCAGCTTACCGGCGAACTTCTGGACCAACGGCTCCTGATAACCCTGCTCCTCAAACAGTCTGACGAATTCCGCCACATCAGCTGTAAATTGGGCATGCAGCTTGCAGTGGCCGGCGCAATCCGGGTAACAAACCTCCCGCTGATACTGCTCCTCATCACGGAAATGCTGTACCACGTACAGCTTCATAAACTCCAGGGTTTCCTTAACCTTCTCCACCTTGGTGTCCCAATCGTCCTTGGAGCGGAGTACCAGCAAAAAGCTTTCAACACGCTTAAATAATTCTAGGTGCTGTTCATCGATCAGTTCCACACCGATCTTGTATTTTTCTTTCCACATCATCGAACCCGAACAGCTCCTTTCACACGATGGTTATCCATCCACCGTCATACTACAATAATTATATGACAGATTTCAGCATCATTCTATTTTAATTTTCATTAAATCTACATCATTTTTTATGCAAAAAACGTTCCTTCAGCTTCAGGAAAAACCCCTGCTCCGCCTGCATCTGCAGCCGCGAATATTCGTGCATGATAGGGGACATGGGCAAAAACCGGTTATCCTCCAGACTGTGGACCAAACCATCCAGATGAGTCAAATTTTCCTCGATAAACCGGAGACGTCCAGTAATCACCTGCTCCCGGGTTTCCGGCTCCAGCAGATCAAAAAACGCCAGCCGGTTAAAGATTTCGTCCTGATTCCGGGCATATTCCGGGGGAAATTCATTAAGCAGGCTGTGGAAAATTTCCTTCCCCATTTCTGTGATGGAGTAGATATGCCGGTTGGGCCGGTTCTCCTGCAGCTCCAATTGTTTGGTGATGGCTCCCATTTCCTCGAACCGCTTGAGGGTGGGATACAAATAATTATTATTAATGGTATTGGATTTGCCCAATAGAAAAGCCACATTTTTCTTGATCTCGTAGCCATGCTTGGGGCTATGCATCAACTGGGACAAAATGAGAATATCGATATACATGTGGGTTCCCGCTTCCTGTATCCGGTTCGCCTCCGGGCTTTTACTTCCCAGTATACAAAATCCGCCATCGAAGCAAAAGAGGCTGCCCGGCAGGAGCAACCTCCCTAACAGGCAGCCTGCAACCCGATCCGTTAAATCAGCTGAGCCACTTCCGCTCCTTCATAAATCGCCTCCAGCGCCTTGCGGGGCTTCAGGGCATCACCAATCACATGGTATGGAATGCCCGAAGCCTGTACGACCGCCGCCAGCTCATTCCGGGACTTGGATCCGGTAGCCAGTACAACAGTGTCAATATGCTCAAGCGTAAACTCCGCGCCTTCCTTCTCCAGCGTGATTTCCCCTTCCCCGACAGACACACAGCGGGTGTTCACGTAGACAGGAATTTCATGCCGGGCAATAAAATCAAGCGCAAAAATCTTGCGGGTATGCACCAGCTCCTTGGCCACCTCATCCTGCATCTCTACGATGACCACCTCCTTGCCCTGGGACACCAGCAGCTCCGCCACCTCAATGCCCACCAGACCGCCTCCGATAATGGCCGTGCGGCAGCCTGGGGCCGCCTCCTTACGCAGGACAGCGTGGGCGGTTACCACATGCCCGCTTTCCACTCCGGGAATGTTGGGCACGAAGGGCTCCGAACCGGTTGCGATGATGATCTCATCCGGACGAAGAGCTTCGATGAGGCTTTGCGTAACAGGTGTACGGAGACGTACCTCCACCCCGCTCCGCACCACAGTCCGGCCCATCTGGAGGGCAGATTCCGCCATTTCCCCCTTGGAGGGGGATTGCCCTGCCAGGAACAGCTGTCCGCCCAAAGCGCCGGAGCTTTCACACAGCACCACCTGATGCCCCCGGTTTTGCAGATGGAGGGCAGCGGTCATCCCTGCTGCGCCTCCCCCTGCAACCAGCACCTTCTTGGGGGTTTGCGCCGGCTTGTCATCGAAGCGGTCCTCCCGTCCTGTAACCGGATTGCGTAAGCATACCGGCCCGTTATGTCCGGCAAGCTCCCGGTCGGGACGCTGTCCGCCGACGCAGGATTGGTTGCAGCCGATACACTTGATGATTTCATCCACACGTCCCTGTTCCGCCTTGATGCAAAATTCAGGATCTGCGATGAGGGTACGTCCCAAGGCTACGAAATCTGCTTGACCTTCGGCGATGATTCGTTCCGCCACTGCGGGATCGTTAATCCGCCCCACCACCATAACGGGGATCTGGAGCAGCTTTTTGAGCCGGGCCGTATAGCCCGCGTTAAATCCCGGAGCCACCTCCAAGGGGGCAATGGTTTTGTGAACAGTCTCAAACAGACCGCTGGTCACGTGCAGAACATCGGCTCCGGCCGCCTCCAGGATCGGGGCGATCTCCATAATATCTTCGGGTACCAGTCCGCCTGATACAAATTCCTCGATGGTCAGCCGGTAGGAAACGGGGAAATCTGCGCCTGCGTGCCGTTTGATGCTCTGGATGACCTCTGTGCAGAAGCGTGTTCTCTTCACCAAGTCGCCGCCGTATTCATCCTCCCGCTTGTTGCTGTAAGGACTCATGAACTGATTCAACAGGTACCCGCTGGCGCCGTGCAGCTCCACCATATCGAAGCCGGCCTGTTTGGCCCGAAGTGCAGCGGCTCCGAAAGCTTCTACAATTTCCTGGATGACCGCATGGTCCATTTCTACGGGCATTTCCCGGTAAGCCACATTGGGAATAGCAGAGGGAGCGATCAACGGCAACCCGGTAATTTGGCTGGAGGTCTGGCGCCCTGCATGCCACAGCTGAGTACTTATTTTGCCTCCTGCAGCGTGAACAGCATCAGTAAGCTGCTTCATGCCGGGAATAAAACGGTCCTCGTAGATGGAAGGGATAGACGGATTCCGTGTGGTGGGATGTACGGCTGTATATTCGATGGTATTCATGCCGACGCCGCCCTTGGCCCGAGCCACATGGTACCGGATGAATTCCTCTGTAATCATCTCATTGTCCGCCATACCGGAGCCCATAGGGGCAAGCACAAAACGGTTTTTCAATGTCAGCTGTCCGATTGCACCCGGTGTAAATGCATGTTTGAACTCCATGATCTATTCCTCCATATTTATGTTATTTGTACCTAGGTATTTTTAACCTATGTTTATATTACCGCAATTTCACCTCCAAGAAAGTGATAATTTTCACAAGCTTGGTTGTTAAATTGGTTTTGCTTCTGTATTGGCTGGTGGGCAGGGCTTGTGGTTGATAGGCGGGGCTGGTGGGCGGGGCTGGTGGTTGGTGAACGGTAGAAACCATCCCACAAGGTGGGATCAGCACTGCTCCATAAGCATCTATCCGGACAAAAAAGGCCGCCCGGAACTGCAAGCGGCATACGGATATATGGATAGGAGTCGCTTCTTGCCTTACGAGGTATAGTTGCGGCCCAACCCCAGCTCGGACAGCAGCTGGCGATAGGCGATAGAGGTGCGGTCAGCAGGAATGTGGACCTCCTCCAGCAGATCCAGGGGCAGGTCCTCCGGCTTCTGGGCTTCCACCATCGCCCGGTCCTCCGAAAATACCTGGAGGTTAAAGCGGATAGCATCCTCCACCGGCGCATCCTTATCGAAATTGCGGGCAATGGGACAGAACAGCCGGGTATACCGGGCGGAGACGGGAGAGGCGCAGTTCAGGATCATGAGCTTGCCCTCATGGGGAAAATGGACCGTTAGCGAAGCGGCGAAGGGCGGAAATACCCGGAAGGCACGAAGCCACAGGAACCCCTCCGGAACAGGAATGTTCTGTCCTTTTCCGTAATTGCTGACGGTGCTGACGTAATCGGCAAACAGCTCCGTCCCTTCCCTTCTCACCTTATACTGCGGCACCTCGGTATTATTGGGGTCCCCGAAGCTCTCCGTATGCACATAAGCGAAATGGGACACATCCAGAAACCCTTCCATTTGGCGTCCAGCCGAACCGGCGATATCGAAGCTTGGGGGTAAAATTCGAATAAAATCCGGATCCTCCCAGCCCGGGAAGTCCGGCAGCCGGGGCTCCTCCCCTCCCGCCAAACAGGTCCAGATCAGACCGTACCGCTCCACCGCCGGGTACATGGCCAGCTTCAGCCTGGGGGAAATTTTGCTGTTGGGGTGTGCAGGCACCGATGTGCAGGCGCCTTCGCAATTATATTTGAAGCCATGGTACGGGCATACAATTTCTCCGTTCTCCATCCAGCCCTTGCTCAGCGGGGCACCGCGGTGGAAGCACAGATCCCGGGCCACCACAGCCTTGCCGGCGCTGCTGCGGTATACGACTAAACTTACATCCAGCAGCTTGGCGGCTACAGGAGCGTCCTTCACCTCGTCGGCGATAGCAACAGGATACCAATAGCGGGCAAGCACCCGCCAATCATTCTCAGTAAAGGTACACTCCCGGGGAAGAGGCAGCACAGCATTTACATCAGGCTCCATCACGCTCATCTTCATCACTCCGTCCTCGGATTAGGAGATGTCAGTTTATATAACGTATTAATTGAAATTAATGATAAACCGACCCAATCCCGCTGTCAATACGAAGCTGAGCCCACTTTTCGGAGAATAAACATACCATGCATATATCTATTGACATTGATTTTCAAGGATGTTAGGATACTAAAAAAGAAATTTGTGTGACGAAACCTAACATATAGTTGTCTCCATTCTTGTATAAGCCCGTTAATGTGGAACGGGCGTTTCTACAGGCAACCGTAAATTGCCCCAGGCTACAGGAGGAGTGTAACCGGACAAATCTGTTTGCCCGTTGCGGCGGCAGAAGGCCCGTTCTTTTTCCCCCAAAAAAAGAGACGGCTCCCTCCGGTTGTCCTTCTCCTGCGCCTCGGGGCTCATTGGCATCCATCTATATATTTTTTGAAGGAGTGAAGCAGTATGAGTCAAATGCCCGCAAGACTGTCGCATTCCATACACGCTGCCAAAACGGTGCAAATCCAAAAGGACAGCGCCACGGTTTATCCGTTCAAGCTGTATGCCTTCGGGGAGCGGGGCACCTATCTGGAGCCGGAGCTGATGCTGGAGCTGACCGACCATCTGGCAGCCGGTATAGAGGCGGATTTCCCCGCCTTCGATTACATCGTATCGCCGGAGCCAGGCGGACATACCTGGGGGATGCTGGCCGCCTGCAAGCTGCATAAGCCCGTCAATATCCTGCGGCTGAGTACGGAATTGTATGAGGATTTCCAGATTTGCATTCGCCGGGAAACCGCTTATAATGAAAATTTTATTTGCTTCGACGGCTTCAAGGAAGGGGACCGGGTGCTTCTGGTAGATGATGTCATCAGCTCCGGCGCCACCATCCGGTGTATCGCCGCCCAATTGAAGCTGATGGGAGTAACCCTGGTGGGTGTTCAGGCCATTCTGGCCAAAGGCGCCCATTACCTGAAGCTGGAGCAGGATCTGGGGGTTCCAGTGCACTGTCTGGGACATGTGTAAGGAATCCCCCAACCCCGAAACCCGTAACCCCAAAAGTGATGTGATGCTCCGAAGCGGACTCCAAGTGCTTTTGGGGCCATTTTATAGGAGGTGAAGCTATGGCTTTTTATTATGATCAGCCGTCCAGAACCTTTAGCGAATATCTGCTGATACCCAATTTGACCACCAAAGCCTGCATTCCCGACAATGTGCAGCTGCGCACCCCGATAACCCGCTTCCGCAAAGGGGAAATCCCCTTCCTGCAGATGAATCTGCCCATGACCTCCGCTATTATGCAGTCCGTGTCCGATCATAATCTGGCCATTGCGCTGGCCGGCTGCGGCGGGATTTCCTTTATCTACGGGTCCCAGTCTATTGCCGAGCAGGCCGACATGATCAGCAAGGTAAAGAAGTACAAAGCCGGTTTTGTGGACAGCGATTCCAATCTTACTCCTCAGCATACCCTGGGAGATGTGCTGCGGCTGAAGGCAAGAACCGGGCATTCCACCATTGCCATTACGGAAAACGGCCAATCCAACGGAAAGCTGATGGGTATCGTCACCAGCCGGGACTACCGGGAAAACCAGATGTCGGAGAGCGAGCCGATTGCCGGATTTATGACCCCCCGCCAGTCCTTAGTGGTGGCTATGGAAGGAGTGTCGCTGGCCGAGGCCAATGAAACCATCTGGCAGCACAAGCTCAATTGCCTGCCCGTGATCGACAAGGAAGACCGGCTCTTGCACCTGGTATTCCGCAAGGACCACGACAGTCTGAAGGAGCATCCTCTGGAGCTTCATGACAGCAACAAGCAGCTGATCGTCGGGGCAGGCATCAACACCCGGGATTACAAGGAGCGGGTCCCTGCGCTGATCGAAGCAGGAGCGGATATATTCTGCATCGATTCCTCCGACGGTTATTCGGAATGGCAGGCGGAAACCATCCGTTATCTGAAAGCTACCTTCGGTGAACGGGTCAAGGTAGGGGCGGGGAACGTGGTGGATCGGGAGGGATTTCTTTATCTGGCGGAGGCCGGAGCGGATTTTATTAAGGTGGGAATCGGCGGCGGCTCCATCTGCATCACCCGGGAGCAAAAGGGCATCGGCAGAGGCCAGGCTACATCCGTTATTGAGGTAGCAGCGGCGCGGCAGGAGTATCTTGACAAAACGGGGATCTATGTGCCCGTGTGCTCCGACGGCGGGATTGTGCATGACTACCACATTGTGCTGGCTTTGGCTATGGGTGCGGATTTTGTGATGCTGGGCCGGTATTTTGCCCGGTTCGACGAAAGCCCGGGACGGAAGGTGCTCATTGGCGGCAGCTTCGTGAAGGAATATTGGGGCGAAGGCTCCAGCCGGGCCCGCAACTGGCACCGCTACGATCACCACAGTGAAACCAAAGCCGGGAAGCTGGAGTTTGAGGAGGGGGTGGACTCCTTCATTCCGTATGCCGGACGGCTGAAGGATAACCTTGACATTACCGTAAGCAAAATCAAATCCACCATGTGCAACTGCGGTGCCCTGACCATCCCGGAGCTCCAGCAGAAGGCGCGGCTCACTACGGTTTCCTCCACAACCATCGTGGAAGGCGGGGCCCATGATGTCATTCAGAAGGAGCGGAGCAGCCAGGGTATGGCGCAGGGACGGTAGGTGCAATCTCTCCCTCCTCCCGCGCAGTGAAGGCATAGGCAAAAAGCGGCATCCGGCATGCATATCTGCCAAAAGCCGCTTTTTATGTTGAAGCCGGGATCCCGGCTCCGTCGGGAAGTTCTAACGGACCTCAGAGACGCTATTTCCGCAAAAATGCTCCTTCGGAAATTCTAACGGCGTCCACAGACGCTACTTTCGCAAAAAGGCCTGCCCGTAGCCCCTTTCCGCTATAATAAGGGCTCCTGCTTCCGTTAGAATTTCGTGAACCTCGTTTTGGGGCAAATAGCGGCGCTCACGTCCGTTAGAATCCAAAGTGGGGACACCCGAGGGTTTAGCAGCGTGCATTGCAGCTTTTTACGTCCACATTCTTGCGCCTTGCACCCGACAGCAGTCCCCCTACTGCTCCCACTTCATTTCAAATTTGCCCTTAGCCTTCTCGGCATAAATCCGGAGCGTCAGCTTCGCATCTGCGGGGAAATCGCTGACATCCCAGGTATAAGGAGAATCCTGACCATTCAGATCATTCAGCATGATCCGCTTCTCCTCACCGGTTTCCTTGGCAGTTAATACAGCCTCAGCGGTTCCCGACTCAATATACGCAGTGACCCTCACTATCCGGGAGCCCTCCGGCTTCAGCTTGATGGAGCGGGACTTTTCCCCGTCCAAATACCAGAAGGACAGCTTCCACCTGTTGGGCATTGAGGTTTGTGCTTGGCCGATGGCGATATTCCGTTGGGTGAAGGTTTCTGGAGAAGCTGCGAACTGGCTTAAGAAAATACCGATAACCACCATGAAACCCAGTACGATCAAACCAAGTCCGGCAAACAGGATTCCCCTCCCCCGGCCCCGCTCAGCAGGCACAAAAACCGTTTCCCCCAAGCGCGTCCCGCAGCTGGAGCAATAAGCTTTATCCGGCTCTGTGAGGCTGCTGCAAACGGGACAAGAGATTTTCCGGTGTTTGCGTCCCACCAGGAAGTATAATAGAAAACCCAGCAGGTTAGGCATCAGCAATACAATAATGGTCCACAGTCCCGCTTCCAGTCCGCGTCTCTTCGCATCCCGGTACGTCCACACTCCAAAACAGGCCATAGCTCCCCCGAACAACAGAAAGGCAGCCACCATCATTCCGATAAACAAGGGCATATTCAGCATTCCTCTACCTCCTTTTTCCATCTTTTCCGGGCGACGCCCCACAGCACACATCCGCTTAAGGAGCATACAGCGCAGGCCGCCGCAGCCAAAAACGCTGCCATCGAACCAGGTAGTAACACTTGAATAACCGCTGCCGCAGCAGCCGTCTGCAGCGTACCGGCTAGAGCCGGCACCCACCAGTACAAGGGCCAGCGGCGATTTTCCCTCCGCAGCTCCCTATTGAGCGCAGCCTGCACCGGCGGAGGCACTTCCATGGCTTCATCTCCCAGAGCGGAAAACAGCAGGGAATCCAGCTCCTCATCCGTCATCGGCTTCTTCATATGGAATATCCCTCCAGTTCGGATTTCAATTGCTGCCTAGCCTGATAAAGCCGGGTTTTCACTGTGCCTTGGGGCAGATGCAGAGCATCGGCAACCTCCCGGACCGACAGACCGCCCATATAAAATAGCAGTACCGGCATCCGCAGCACGTCAGGAAGCTTGCGGACGGATTCCTGAACCTCCCGCCGCAGCATGGCGTCCTCCACCAGCTGCTCCGTGCTTCCCGTATCCGGAGCCTGCTCCACCCGGTCCGGCTCCGGGTCCACCGGCGCAATCCGGTGCCGCCTGGCCCGCTTGACCTGTTCGTCCCGCCAAAGCCTGGCGGCAATTGCCATCAGGAAACCTGCCGGATTGTTGCCCTCCTCTACCCGCCCAGGCATATCCAGCACCCGAAGAAAGGTTTGCTGGTACAAATCGTCGGCATCTGCCCGGGACGGGGCAAGCCTCCGGCAAAACGCATACAGCCTGCTGCCCCAGCGCCGGGCCAGTGCCTCCACGTCCCTTGCGCGCTCATCGCTGTGCAAGCCTCTCACATCCTCTCACCTATATATCCGCGCGTGAATGGATTTGGTTTTGGTAAAAATAAAAATTCCGCCGGATTACCACGGCAGCAACCCAACAAATGCCTTAGCGGCGGCGGACAACGGCACTCCCCGGAGAGCGGCAATGCCCATCTGGCGCTCCGGCAAAGCCGGATGCACGTGAATCTCCACCAGGTGACCGGACGCCAGCTCCTCCGCCACGGCAATCCGCGGCACGAAGGCAAGACCGAACCCCCGCAAAGCAAACTGGACCAGCAAATCAACACTGCCCAGCTCAAACTCAGGAGAAAATGTGACGCCGCAGGAGGCAGCAAAACGGTCCAGGTAGCTGCGTGTATTCGCACCGGGCTCCAGCATCAGGAGGGGCTGCTTCACCAGCTCCTCCACGGCAAGCCCCTGGCGGGCCAACCCGGCGCTCTTTTGACTGCCGACAAGACATTCCTCCAGCAAAGCGCTTTGGCGGATTTCCACCTGCTTGTCCCCCGCGGGCAAACTGACCAGTCCGAAGTCGATTTTTCCATCCTTCAACAGCTGTATAGTTTCTGGCGTAGTCCGGTTGGTCACGCGGATGCGGATATCCGGATATTGGCGGTGGAACTGCTCCAGATACGGCAGCAGATAATATTTGCACAGCGTATCACTGGCGCCGATGTTGATTTCACCTCTGCTTAGGCCATGCATCTCCCCCAGCGCCTTTTCCGCCACATCCATCAGCCCGAAAGCCTGCTCCAGATAGCGGAAAAGCACACTGCCCTCTGCCGTAAGCGTCACTCCCCGGGATGTCCGGAAAAATAGCTGTCCCCCCAACTTGGCCTCCAGCTGCTTCAAGGTTTGGCTGACCGCAGGCTGGGTGATGTAGAGCCGTTCGGCAGCTTTGGACAGGCTCCCGGTTTGGGCCGTCCAATAAAATACCCGGTACCATTCCAGATTGATTTCCATAACTATTACCTCACCTTATATCTGGTATTATAAATATTCATTTTTCTAATAGCTCCGCCATTATTATAATAAAGAGGTCAATGTAAAACAATCTGGGGTGTGCGTATACACCCTAAAGGAGGCGCATCGGAATGGCAGTAACCGCGGTAGTGGGAGCCAATTGGGGAGATGAGGGGAAAGGGAAGATCATCGACGCTTTGGCTGCGGAATCGGATTATGTGGTCAGGTTTCAGGGAGGCAGCAATGCGGGCCATACGGTCATCAACGGCTACGGGAAGTTTGCACTGCATCTTTTGCCGTCGGGAGTATTTCATCCGGCTGTGGGCAATGTGATCGGGCCGGGGGTGGCCCTTGACGTGGAGGTGCTGCAGGCGGAGCTTCAGATGCTGGCAGAACGTGGTGTACCGGCACCGAAGCTCCATATTTCCGACCGGGCTCAAATTGTGCTGCCTGTCCACCGCCTGTTGGATGGGTTGGAGGAGGAGCGGTTGGGCAGTAAGAGCTTCGGCTCCACCCGCAGAGGAATCGCCCCTTTCTATGCGGATAAATATTTGAAGCTGGGCATTCAGACGGCGGAGCTGGCTGATGGCCGCGCACTCCAAGGCCGGCTCCAGCAGCTGCTGGACCAGAAAAACGTACTGCTGGCCCATTTATATGGCCAACAGCCCATTGATCCGGCCGCCTGGGCGGAGGGACTGGCAGAGCAGGGGCAATGGCTCGCTCCTTATCTCTGCGATACGACGGAGCTGCTGCGCAAGGCCTGGTCCGGCGGCGCAAATATTCTTCTGGAGGGACAACTGGGTGCATTGCGGGACCCGGATCACGGGATTTATCCCTTTTCCACCTCCTCGTCCACTCTTGCCGGTTATGCCCCGGTGGGCGCTGGTTTGCCCCCTTATGCCATCAGCAGCGTCACCGCCGTCATCAAGGCCTATTCCAGTTGTGTGGGTGCTGGTCCCTTCGTCGGCGAGCTGCTTGGCAGCGAAGGAGATGAGCTGCGCCGCCGGGGCGGAGATGCCGGGGAATACGGCGCCACCACCGGACGCCCGCGGCGTATGGGCTGGTTCGACGCAGTTGCCACCAGGTACGGCTGCATGATCCAGGGTGCTACCCAAACCGCGCTGACCAACCTGGATGTGCTCGGTTATCTGGACGAAATCCCCGTCTGCACCGCCTACAAGCTGGCAACCGGAGAGATCACAGAGCAATTCCCCGCAACGGCGCGGCTGGCAGGCGCAGAGCCTATCATGCAGAACCTTCCCGGCTGGAAATGCGACATTTCTACTGTGAAAGAGTACGCAGATCTGCCAGAGGAAGCCAAGCAATACGTCGATTTCGTGGAAAAGTCCACAGGCGTCCCCGTTTCCATGGTATCTGTAGGACCCCGCCGGGAGCAGCTTATCCATAGGTAAATGCTATAAGAAGGAATGGTCCAGCGCCCAGGCAAGGCGTCGGTTCCATTCCTTTTTTACGGATTCCCTAAAATCCGGACGTACCAGCGCGATCATCCTCCACAACTGGAGAATCACAAAGGCATGGAGGATGTCAGCTGAATCATTCTCCTCCCCAGACCCGTATCCCTTCCGGAACTCCCTGATACAGCTTCCGGCGATTTCCGGGAAATGCAAATGAGTCCAAAACAATACATTCCCGATATCCATTCCGGGATGGCCAAAGCCCGCAAGCTCCCAATCCAGAAGACAGCAGGCTCCGTTATCCCGGATCAATAGATTATGATAGCCATAGTCGCCGTGGAGCAATACCTGCCTGGGGTTGATTCCCTCTAACCGGCCAACCAGCTCTTCAGAGCGTTTCGTCAGTGCGGGTTCAATACAGATCTGGGGATCGGGGAGACTAAGCTGAATTTCTGGAATTGTCCAGCCCTCCTCCAGTCCTTCCCGTTCAACAGGAAGATGATGAAGCCCCGCAAGAACCTCTCCCAATTCAGTAAACAGCGGCAGAATGTCCTGAACCTCCCCCTTGAGGCTGTATTCTATAATTCGCTCGAGCATCATTCTGCCTTCCACAAACTCCATATGCAGCGCAGTCCGCTCCTCAACCCTAAAGCTTCCAAACAACCGCGGTGCATAACCTGAGCCAGTCAACTGACCAAGACATGCTTTTTCTACGGAAGCGCCGGCTTCAGAAACCATTGCCACCTTCACTACTGTCCGCAAGCCGTTATCGTTAAGCATGAAACAGGTATTTGTCCCGCCGCCCGGAAGTGAAGAAAGCCTGGCTTGCGGAAATCTCTTCTGGATACTGCTGCGCATTCCGTCCAATGGATCAATTGGCCACATTTTATCCTCCGCCCGCATTCATATAGAAACAGTTGTTCCCCCTGCCAAGAAAATGTGGTACCATCATACTACATCCATATCTGGAAAAACGGACAGAAATTGCTTAGATAGGGGCATGGGGCGTGATAGATCATCACTTGCTGGATATTATCCATGAAACAACAGAATTTGTGGAAAAGCATTTGCTGGACGAAACCCTCTGCCTGGATGTCATCTCCGACCATGTATGTGTATCGAAATTCTATCTGCTGCGGATATGGAAAGGCACCACGGGAACGGGACTAATGGAATATGTGCGAAGAAGAAGGATTGCCCTCTCTCTGGGGGATCTGCTCGAGGGCCGGAAACCGTTGGAGTACATCTCCTGGAGATACTCCTTCGGCTGCCAGCGGACCTACGGCCGTGTGTTCAAGAATGAGTTCGGCGTAACCCCGGCCCAGTGGCGGAACCGCCCCGTTCCTCTCCAGGTTCTAGACCGCTTCAACGGGGATTTTCTGCGGCGTGCCTCAGAGGGGATCATGTTCTACCGCAGCACAGCCGTTTTACCCGCTTTTGTGGTGGCAGGCCGAGAGCACAGAGTGGATATCCGGGATAACCACCTGAACCAAACCTCCAACAAGCTGGGGGTGGACTTTTTCCTGCACCACCGGCAGCGGATTCAGCATCCCTTACAAAAGGATGTTTACATCGGCTTAACCCGTGTGCCTGAGCCAGCAGCCGATTATACCTATTATATGCCCTCACTTGCCGTCGACGCTGCAAGCATTATCCCGGCAGATATGCTTAAGCGGGAGATCAAGGCTCACCGTTACGGTGTCTTTACTTATATCGGCCAGCATCACCCTGAGAAGATTTCCGCGTTGACCCTAAAGGATATCTGGCATCAGGTGTTCGAGGTCTGGATGCCTACCGTACAGATGAAGCTGAAGGAAATCTTCAGCTTCGAACGCATCGACTACACCCGATGCAGCAGGCAGTATTGCGAATGCGACCTGTATTTCCCCATCGAACCCGTTCAGGATGCCGGGCATCACGATGGGAAATCCTTGGAATAGGAGTGAAGGGTGCTGGCAGGGATTTGGAGGGTTTTGTCGAATACCTATACCGGAATAAATTTACATACTGCGTACTGCCAGTTTTGAGAGGAGAACAAACATGGCCATCATCCGCGTATTAAAATACGACGGCCCTCCGGACGTATTGGTCTGGAAGTATCCCCATCAGGAGTTAGGTACATGGACTCAGCTTATTGTCAACGAGTCACAGGAAGCCCTTCTGTTCAAAGGAGGCCAAGCCTTGGACCTGTTCGGGCCAGGCCGGCATACCTTATCCACGGAGAATATTCCCGTGCTTTCCAACATTGTCAATCTTCCCTTCGGCGGCAAATCCCCTTTTACTGCCGAGGTTTGGTATATAAACAAGCTCCGGTCCATGGATATCAAATGGGGGACCTCAGCGCCAATCCAGCTGCAAGAGCCCAAGTATCAGCTGATGATGGCCGTTCGGGCCTTCGGCCAGCTTTCCGTAGAAATTGCCGACTCCCGGATGTTCATCACCCGACTTATCGGGACCATGCCGGTGTTTAATCAGGATGCCTTGTACAATTACTTCAGAGGCATTCTAATGATGAATATCAAGGAACTGATTTCTTCCTTTTTGCTGCACAAAAAAATCAGTATCCTGGACATACACGCCTATATCTCCGAAATCTCCCGCCACGTTGAAGAACGGGTGGCACCGGCCTTTGCGGACGCAGGGCTTCGCCTAGTAAATCTGAATATCGAATCCATCAATCTGCCGGATGACGATCCTACCACCAAACGTCTGAAGGAAGCCCTCACCAAAAAAGCGGAGATGGAAATCCTCGGGTTTAATTACCAGCAAGCCCGGGCATTTGACACACTGGAGCAGGCTGCCAAAAACGAAGGCAGCCAGTCTGCTTTTATGAATGCAGGAATTGGCCTCGGTTTGGGCTCGGGTCTGGGCAACGCCGTGGGCAGCGTTATGCCTCAAGTGGCCAGCCAGCTTCAGGCCGCCGGTCCCCACCGCGTTTGTCCGCAGTGCAAGGACGTGAACCCGGCGGATTTCAACTTCTGCAAATCCTGCGGGTGCTCCATGCGGGAGAGTGCCAAGCAACAAGAAGAGATCCTTTGCCACAACTGCAGCAAGCCAGTATTACCGGGCTCCAAATTCTGCGCTCACTGCGGAGACCCCTATCATCCCTGCCCTGCATGCAAAGCCGATAATCTCGCAGATGCTGAGGTCTGCGCCAAATGCGGGGCCGATTTTGGGAAATCCTGTACGAAATGCGGCCATACCGTTACCAAGGATGCGAAATTCTGCCCGGAATGCGGAACCAGCATGATTCTAACCTGTGGGCAATGCAAGAATGAGGTAAAACCCGGTCAAAAATTCTGCTTTGAATGCGGCCATAAGCTGCTGTGAGGGAGGTCATATCCGTGAAACAATACCGCCAGCTCGGCAGTTTGACCATTCCTTTATTATTTCTTCTATCCCTGCTAATCACTGCCCTTATATTCTTCTGGATCGGACTTCAAGCCTCCTTCTCCGGATATTGGGGAGTATCTCTCAGCGGATTCATTCTGTCCGAAGCTGCAGCTTTTTTCTATGTAAACCAAGTGGTGCAGAACCGTCGCAGAACAAGGCAGGTTCCTGCCCTATTGCTGCCTTTTACGATTATTGCGGGGTATGCGATATTGCTCCTCATCTACATAGTCCTGTTTTGGGGAATATTTAAGGTTTCTTTTGTGTCTTATCTGCTTGTACATGGCATCACTACTATTCTATTAGCCGCGGCACTGATTGTAGCCAATAGCTATAAAAGGTATACGGAAGATCAGGATACGACAAACACCGGATCCGCATCCGTTATTGCACAAATCCGGCAGTCCCTCCAGGCACTTCATATGGAAGCGGCGGCATGGTCATCTGTGAAAGGGGACCCGCTGCTGCGTCTCCTGGAGCAAGCTTCGGAGAAGGCGCGTTTCAGTGATCCTGTCACACATGCTTCTCTCATTTCCATCGAGGAAAACCTGCTATGGCAAATCCGGGAGCTGGAGAAGTGTCTTCACTTGTGGCGCAAAGGCGACTCCGGCAACGGAGAACTGGCACGTCAGCTGCTGGACGATATTATGGGCGGCCTGGCCAAACGGAACAGCCGGCTGTTGTCGTTGAAATAAAGAGGATTAGAGGAGGGCCGCAATGGCTTCAGTGATTGCAGATGATTATGAAGAAGATCTTTCTGTGAGAAACGGTATAATGATTCTTTTATGTGTATTTTTCCCTTACCTCTTTCCCTTTTTTATGTTATACCGGATCATAAAGCATCGCCATTATCCGCATAAAAAGATCAGTGATTTAAAACTGATGGCTGTGTTTCTTCTCTTTGTACTTTCATTGTTGTTCGCAGTTGCTGTTTCCATGGAACGCGATCCAGTCCTCATAATATTCGTATGTGCCATCACTTTCCTGCCATCTATGATCATGTTTGGGGTTGCGAGTAATAAATCCAACAAAATAAATGAGCGTTACAATCATTATCGTGAACTCATTACACAAAACAGTATTAAATTCATAGAGGAAATGGCGCAGGCTACCGGGCATCGGCCGTTGGTTGTAAGAAATGAGTTAAAGCATATGATTCACAACAACCTTCTGTCCGGTATTGAAATCCATGGCAATCAAATCATAAGACTAGATAATAAGTGGGCTGGAATGGTTAGCCACCCTCAAACAAACAAGCCTGAGAATAAAGGAGATCCCTCCCGTGCGCCCAAGCCTAAAACGATTGAGTGCCACGGCTGCGGGGCCAGCACAACCATTATGGAAGGCGAAACAACTAAATGTGAGTATTGCGACAGCATCATCAGTTAAGGAAATGAACACTTAACGGACCCACGTTCCGCTATTCGCCTCCAAACCTACCTTTCACCAATTTGGCGGACGCAGGGGACCTTATTTGCAACAGTTCGACCTCAAAACCGGCTGTTTTACACCTATTAACGGATCGTGTGTCCGTAAAAAGTGCAAAACGCCGGTTTTTTGCTGAATAGCGGCGTCTGGGTCCTTTACGGCGAAATGAAGCTGCCACCATCTAGACTCCGGGCAAGATAGGCCTTTACCACGGTATCGAAAACGGGTTTGTGCTCATTAACTATTATGGGAGACATCTGATCGGGAAACGGAAGGAGGGAGCATCATGGCCATATGTAAACCGAAGCGCCGGAAGCTAAAGCAGGTGTTGTCCAAACGTCTGCCGCTTCGCGCCGCGGTGACCTTTTATTACGCCCGGAGCACCGGCGGAAAGCGGGAGTTTCGCATAAAGGATGCCGCTCCCGGTTTCCGCAGCCGCCTCCCCTCCCCTCACTCCTACTCCTATGCGCATGTTTATGTGGATGGCATCCTGCAATCGCCGCTCACCTACCGGCTGCGGGCGGGCCGTCTTCGTTTCCGCACCTCCACCCTTCCGCCGGCGGGGGCCAATATTATCGCAGAATTTATCGCCGTTTATCCCCCATCTCCATCCCAACCCGCACCGCGTTCAGCCAAGAAAAAAGCTTCTTCTTCCCCGAAGTCCTGCCGGAGGAAAAAGAAGCTTTGCTGCTGCAAAAAACGGAAGCGGATTACGAAACGGTGAAATCGAGAATCGTCAACGTAACACGTGACCCTTCCGGTATAGTGCCTGCGGTGGCGGATGTCAGTGCCAGCGCTTCGTTGGTTACCGTCGTAACCAGGTTTCTTTGTTGCAGCTGCCCTTCGACATAAAACTCAATGCCATACTGATGGCCTACAGCAGGTGTACTGGGGTCAACCGCAAATTCGGTGACCGCTGCGCCTGTATTGTCCGCCCAGGAAAATCCTGCGGTGTCCGGCCCGATTTGAGAGGCGGTATTCGCCGCCAGGGCGATGCCTCCGGCAGGAGCGGTCATAAAGTAATTATACAGGGTGTACGATACAAGAGGTTGACGGGGTAAAATCAAATTAGCCATGTTCCCACCTCCTTCCTCCACTTAAGTATATGGATGGGGAGGGTGAAACGAACTGGACATGGTACCCAAGAGTACCGCCCGTTCTGCGCTAAAAGTCCTGCCAGCCCACTGAGCTTGAGGCAAATTTGTCCTTGTACTCCATGGGGTTCATAGCATGGTATGACTTGAAAATCCCGCCGGAGAGTTGCCTGTGACCGGAGCGGACGTTGATGCCGGAGCAGCCGTGTGCGGTGACTCCAGACCGCCAGCCGCCGAACATGAACAATGTGGCGATGGTTCGATTTGCTGTAGCAATCGTTTTTTCCGAGAGGCAGATGATTGGTGCGATAATAGTTGGCTGATACTGGAATGCAAAAGTGCAGTTATTTTCTCCCATTCTCGGGCTCTCCTACCCTCCAAATGCAAATGTGCAGTTATTTCCTGCCCAACTGACCTCAGAAGGCCTTTATACTCCAAATAACTGCACTTTTGCAGGATAGGCCCTCCATTTGACGCCACCCTTCCAAAATAAATGCACTTTTGCATTTTGTCTCGACACCGGGCAGCGATTTGTACACCGGAGCCGGGCCTCATTTGAGTTTCCCGATGCCAAAGTCTACTTGGTTAACCTGACGCCGGACTGTACTTCCCCCCGATACTAGACTCTACTTTTCTTCCCACACCAGACTCTACCTGATCCTCTCACACGCCGAGCATTAAATCGTTACAATAGAGTCTCCGCTTCCGAAACACCGCCCTCCTCCAAGCCTCCTCCCTCTCGTCCACCCTCGCAAAAAAAGACGTCCCCGGAAGGGACGCCTGTCGTGGATTTGCAAACATTTGCAAACAGACCTAGAACGGATAAATCAGCGGCAGCGCAATAATCATCACGATGCCCATGAGAATTTGCAAGGGCAGCCCTACCTTCAGGTAGTGGCTGAACTTGTAGCGGCCCGCCGACATTACCAGTGCATTGGGCGGTGTGGAGAAGGGGGAAGCGAAGCACATGCTGGCCCCGATGGATACGGCGAACAGATACGCGTGGGGATTCGCCCCGAACTGGGTGGCCGCGGCCAGGGCAATAGGCGCCAGCAGCACAGCACACGCAGTATTGCTGATGAACATGGTCAGAATGGAGGTGGTGATGTACACCCCCGCCAAAAGAGCCATCGGCCCGAACTGGCCCAGACTGTTCACTAAACCACTGGACAACAGCTCCGCCGCTCCTGTTTTTTCAATAGCCGTGGACATAGGGATCATGCCGCCGATGAGGACGATGCTCTCCCAGTTGATGGCCCGGTATGCCTCCTCCATCCCGCGGATACATCCCAGGGCTACGGTGAGCACCGCGGCAATCATCACCGCCGTCACCGCAGGCACCCACTCCGTCACCAGCAGGATAATCAGCAGCAGCAGAATGCCTGCTGCAATGGGCGCCTTGCGGTCCATGGTGATTTTGCGGGATTCCTCCAGGGGCTGACCCACCACAATCACCTCGGAGGCCGTCGAAGCCAGAAGGGCAATGTCCTCCCATGTGCCCTGTACCAGCAGCGCATCGCCGAAGCGCATCTTTTCCTCCTTCACCTGATGGAGGATGTATTGGTCCTTCCGCTGGATGCCCAGCACATTCAGCCGGTATTTCTCCCGGAAGCCGGATTCCTTCACCAGCTTGCCGATAAGCCGGGACTTGGGCGTAAGCATCACCTCCGCCAGCCCCATATCGCTGGTGGCGTAAGCGCCGCCGCCTTGGCTTCCGCCGGAAATCTCCGGCTCCCCGGAGTCCAACACCACAAGCCCGTATTCCTCCGCGAACGCCGACACATCCTCCCGGGGGCCAAGCACATACAGGACATCCGCCTCCTGGATGATGCTCTCCGGACCGGCCACCTCCTGGTTGATGGTCTTAAAAAACTGATTGCGCGCCGATATCTTACGGCGGATCTCAATAACCGTAAGCTGAAAACGCGCCGGTATCCGCAGCTCCAGCAGTGTTTTGTCCAGAAGAGGAGAATCCTTCTTCACCTGGACCCGGAGGAGATGCTCGGACAGGCGGTACTCATTCTCCAGCTCACCTGCCGATCGCTTCCGCGACTTGGACGCTGCACCACCTTCGTTTTTGGGAAGGAACCGCCGCAGGTAAAGCATCGCCAGAATCCCCGTCACCAGGCAGATCGCTCCGGTAGGCGCAAAGGAAAAGAACTTCAGCTCCCCGTAGCCGCCTGCCTTCAATGCCTCTTGAATCACCAGATTGGGCGGTGTACCGATGGAGGTGAGCATACCGCCTAGGCTGCTGGCGAAGGCCAAGGGCATCAACAGCCGCCCCGGTGTGGTTTCCGCGCTGTAAGCCAGGCTTACCACAATCGGCATCATCACCGCCACCGTACCGGTGTTGCTGACGAATGCGCCGATGGACGCTGTAGCCAGCATCACCATCAGCAGCAGCTTGGTCTCATTGGTTCCGGCCAGCTGGAGCAGCTTGCGGCTCACCAGCTTGGCCAGCCCGGTACGAAAAATCCCACCGCCTACTACGAACAGCCCGATCATCATTACAACCACAGAATTGGAAAAACCGGCCAACGCCTCTTCAGGCTTCAGGACACCGGCTAGCATCAGTACGATCAGAGCGGCAACCGCAACCAGATCGGCGCGGATTTTGCCGGAGATGAACAGAGCGGAAGCGGCGGCAAGTGTAGCCAGGGTAACGATCATTGGCCCATTCATGTGCCCGCTCCTAGGACAGCTTCACTAGGCTGTAATTCTTCTTGCCCTTACGGACAATAATGAACCGCCCGCCGATGGCCATACCCTCTGTGATCTCCAAGGCCAAGTCGGTGATCTTGTCCCCATTGAGTGAAACGGCGCCTTTGGTAATATCCTCGCGGGCCTGCCGTTTGGAGGGCTCCAGCCCCAGATCCACCAGCCAGTCCACAATATTCTTGGGCTCGCGGCCGCCTTCGAAGGTAGGCATTTCCTTGAAACCCAGCTCAATTTCCTCTGCACTTAAAGACTTGATGTCACCGCTGAACAGGGCCGCGGTAATCCGCAGCGCCTGGGCCAGAAGCTCCTCGCCATGCACAAAGCGGGTCATTTCCTCCGCCAGTGCCTTCTGTGCTTCACGCTTGTGGGGTTCGCTCTCCACCTTGGCGGCCAATGCATCGATGTCCTCCTTGCTCAGGAAGGTAAAGTATTTCAGATATTTCACCACGTCCCGGTCATCGGTATTGGCCCAGAATTGGTAGAATTCGTAGGGGGTGGTTTTCTCCGGGTCCAGCCACACCGCACCGCCAGCGGTTTTGCCGAATTTAGTGCCGTCGGACTTCAGCATCAGAGGAATGGTCAGGCCGAAGGCCTTGGCCTCAGAGCCCTCCTTCTTGCGGATGAGATCCAGGCCGCTGGTAATATTGCCCCACTGGTCGGAGCCGCCGATCTGCAGCTGCACATCCTCGTGCTGGTACAGATGCAGGTAATCCAGCGACTGGAGAATTTGGTAGGAGAATTCGGTAAAGGAAATCCCGCTGTCCAGACGGCTGGCCACCACATCCTTCGCCAGCATGGCGTTGATGCTGAAGTTTTTGCCGTAATCCCGCAGGAACTCAATGACATTGATCTTGTGGGTCCAGTCGTAGTTGTTGACCATCCGGATCTGGTTGTCCCCTTCGGTCAGGAACAGCTTTTTCATCTGAGCGGTAAGCTTGTCCACATTCTCCTGCACCTGCTCCAGGGTTTGCAGAGAACGCTCCGATTGACGGCCGCTGGGATCACCGATGGTGCCGGTGGCGCCGCCAATCAGAATTACCGGACGGTGGCCGGCCAGCTGGAACCGCTTGAGCACCATAAAAGGAATCAAGTGGCCGATATGCATGCTGTCGCCAGTCGGGTCAACACCGCAATAGAGGGAAACGGCCTTCTCCTCGGTCAATTGGCGCAGGCCTTCCGCGTCCGTTTGTTGGTTGATGGCGTCCCGCCATTGCAGTTCATCAATAATATTCATGCGTGTAAACACTCCTTTGAGGTAATAGAAAAATGCAAAAAGCCGCCCCTGCCCGTAACCGGACACAGGGACGGCTGTAATAACCGTGGTACCACCCATTTTGCCTGAAGCTCAGCCGCGCGCACATAACGCAACGCCAAACAAACCTTCAAGCCACTCGTTTAGCGGGATAACGTCCGCCTTTCCGCCCGGACAAGCCGGGATGCTCCAAAGCTGTAATTCACGCGCTTCATGTGTACCGGGTTCCATCACCCCCGGCTTTCTGGGACAGAGACAAAGCGGCTACTGGGGCTTTTTCCACGCATACTGGATATGCTACAGCCAGTATAGTGAATCCGCGCGGGCCTGTCAACCTTGGGTCAGCCGCCTTTTTTCTTCACCGGAATCCAGATTTCGCTTTTGTAATCCGGCTTGGACGTGTCCTTGCTTTCATTCCACAGCATCTCCGGGCCAGGCGCGGCCTCGTATCCGGACATGGGAAACCATTCGGCATAGATGCTTCCCCAGACCTTTTGCAGCGTCTCCGGAAAAGGCCCCACCGCCGTAAACACAGCCCAGGCTCCCGCAGGAACGGCGAGGCTCTCCCACTTCCCTGCAGGCGGCGCATCCACCGCTACCCCGATATAATGGTCCAATTCGCCGCCATCGGCGCGGCCTTCGGAGAAGTTCAGCGAAGCGCTGACCAATCCGGCAGGCTCCACATTGGACAGCCCCTTCAGCTCCACAATGTCTTCCATAGTCAGGCTGGCCCACATTTTGGCGATCTCCGGATTCACTCCATTGTATTGAAGCGGTACTCTTTTGTGCAAACCTGTAATAGAGAATGCTTCCTTTTCGATGATGCGGTAATCCATATCATTTCCTCCCGTAACGGTTAATTGAAAGGTCATGGGCGGAACGGCCTTCAGGCTGGCTCCGGGTTTTCTGGCCTCGGTAGGAGTCAAGCCGTGAAGATTCTGGAACGCTCTGGTGAACGCATCCGGCGAATCGTAGCCATATTTCAGAGCCAGATCAATGACCTTGACTCCCGTGTCCCGAAGCTCCAGCGCCGCCTGCGCCAGCCGCCTGCGCCTGATGTATTCCCCCAGCGGCAGTCCGCTTAGAAAAGAAAACATCCTGCGGAAGTGATATTCCGAGCAGCAGGCCAGTTGGCCCACCCGGTCAAAATCAATCTCTTCCTCCAAATGGGCTTCGATATAACGCATGGCTTCGTTCAGCTGCATAAGCGGCTCCATATTGTTCAGCCTCCTTTCATATTCATCGTAACAGGAAGATGGATTAGGCTTCCCGACATATCCGGAACGGATCTTGCAGGACACTATTCATGAACGGCAGCGTAAGCCTCTGAGGCGGCCCCCAAATAATAGGATAACCCGATCTGCTGGCTCTCCAGCATGCTCCGGTGGAAATCATCCTCCCGGAAAAACCGTGTCTGCACGGCAAATTCTTCTGCAGTTGCGCCCAGTCCATGGTTTCCCAAGAAGGATAAATGGCTGCCGATTAAGCCCAAAATCTGCTGATCGTCGTGCCGGACACCCGTCTGCAGCGCCTTGGCCATTCCGTCCATAAATGCCGCCGCTTCCGCCGCCAGCTCATTCATCCGGGCGGTTTCCACAGGATTAGCCTCCAGCAGGTCGAACCCGTATTCCTTCTCCAGATGCTCCGACTGCTCACGGAGTGCTTCCTTCCATTCTTCCTCATTATTGAAGCCGCGGAACATGTCCTTTTCGCTCATCGTATCTCCCTTTCTGCTTGTGGCAATGGAGTGCTGCAATGTGTCAATGATGGTCTCCAACCGGCGTTTGCGAAGTAGCAGCAGTTCCTCTTGGCCTTCCAAAATGGCGGCGCGGTTGGTTTCGCCTCTTAACAGTTGCCCGATTTCCTCCAGTGTAAAATCCAGCTCCCGGTAAAAAAGTATCTGCTGCAGCCGCTCCAGCTCCGCCTGCCCGTATAAACGGTACCCGGCCTCCGTAATCCCGCAGGGCAGAAGCAGGCCAATCTTGTGGTAATGATGGAGTGCCTTGACCGTCACTCCCGACAAAACGGAAACATCCTTCACGGTGTACAGATGGTGTACCTCCTTTCTGAAAACAGAATAAGGCCTCCTCTTAGGTGAGGGTCAACAGGTACGGAAAAAATCCTGCTTTTGCAAGCAGGATTCCCTGGTTCTGGCTCCGGATTATTTGCGCCGGGATTTGGTCATACGGATATACAGAATGAGTGCCGCCAGGACCATGCTCATAAAACCCATATTTTCTGCCGCTGCCGCCTCCATCCCTAGCAGACCGCATACAAGAGTCACCAGGTTTTTTACCAAAAGAGCGGTTACAATCAGCAGAATCGGGCGCATGTAATTATATTTTCTCAACGTCGAACCTCCTGTGGGTTGTATATACTTTCATTATACATGGTACAAGGGGGTAGATGCACTACCAGCCCTTTTCCATAGCGGGTATAATAAAGACCATGATCATTTCGGGTCGGCTGCTGCACGGTTTTTCCGCTGCGGTCCTGATACACTGGGTTTACAGGAGGAGATGCTATGGAGTGGCTGGACCGGATGAAAAGTGCCATGGACTATATCGAAAACCATCTTGAAGAGGAGGTGGACCCGGCGGAAGCGGCCAAACGCGCCTGCTGCTCGGTGACCCATTTCCAGCGGATGTTTTCGTTCATAACGGGCGTTCATCTGTCCGAGTATATCCGGCGCAGACGGCTGACGCTGGCAGGCTTCGCGCTGCAGGAGGGGAACGTCAAGGTGATTGATGTGGCGCTGAAATATGGCTACGACTCGCCGGAGGCATTTTCCCGGGCGTTCAAGCAGCTTCACGGGATCATGCCCACGGCAGCCCGCGGCAAAGGTGCTGCACTGAAGGCCTTTCCCAGGCTCTCCTTCCATATTTCAATCCGAGGAGATGTAGAAATGAATTATCGTATTGAGGAAAAGCAGCCTTTTAAAATGGCCGGGCTTACAGCTGACATGGACTGCGCCAACGGCAAGCAGTACGCAGATATCCCCAAGATGTGGGAGACGGGGTTTGCGGACGGTTCGTTGGAACGTCTCAGCAACCATTTCGGGCTGGACAAAAACAAGGATATGCTTCATGCAGCGCTGTACAACTTCCGTGAACGGTATTTTACGTATATGATCGGAGCCGTGGTACCGGTGGAAGCTGACACGGGCAGCTTTGCCGTGCTGGAGGTGCCAGCGCTGACGTGGGCGATTTTCCCTACCGGAGAGCATACGGATGAACAAACCACCGAGGCCATTCAAGCAGTATGGAAACGGATCTATCCGGAATGGTTCCCCACCTCGGGGTATGAGCATGCGGAGGGCCCCGAGTTCGAGATGTACCATAATCTGGGCAACGGCCGCTACGTCTCCGAAGTGTGGATTCCCGTTGTGAAAAAGTAAGGCGAAGCTCAAAAAACCTCTCCTGCGCGGCCCGGTGCCGTAAGGGGAGGTTTTTGGGGTTGGGTTTAACTCGGTTTTGAGGGGTGAGACTGAACTCGGTTTTTCGAGTTTAATCCGGCTCTGGGCCCGGGTTTGGGCACTTTGTACTCGGTTTTTCGAGCTTAATTCGGCCCCAGGGTCCGCGTTGGGCATATTGTACTCGGTTTTTCGAGTTAAAGCAGCTCTTAGCACGGTTTTGGGCGTTTTATACTCGTTTTTTCGAGTTCATTGAGTTCGTTGCGCTCCTTCAGTGCGTCTACGGCCTATGCGCATAGATTGCCGCCGAAGAAACGATCTGCATGTCCGTCATCATCGGTTGGAAGCAGTCCACCACAAAGCCTGCCTCCAGCAGCTCCTTCCGATAACCCGCCTCCGTCTTCGCCCGGGCCGGGACCATAGGAATCTGCACTTCAACCTGCGCATCGGCAGGTCCGGCGCAGCGGGTCTGGGGCGTCCGGTAATCATCTCCGGTAAGCTTCAGCCAGCGTTCAAAGGAATCCACCGGGCTGTCATCCGCATGCTCTCGGTAAGATTCCCGGAACAGAAAGAAGGGCGCACCGTTTTTCAGACAGGAGTGAACATTCTGCAAGTAAGCAGCTCTGTCCGCATCCACCACCAACATGTGGAAGCCCATCACATCCAGGGCAGCGTCATATTGCCCCTCCACCGGTTCATGCGCCATGTCCAAAACGGTCACCTTTGCCCCGGGATAACCCGCCAAGGCGGCTCGGGCTTTGGCGACAGCCGAGGGAGCCACATCCACTCCGTGATACAGGCAGCCCAGCTGGGACAAGATGACTCCGGATGCCCCTTCCCCGCAAGCAAACTCCACAACCCGTTTCCCTCTCAGATTGCAGCGATCCACCCATTCAGTCAAGCTGGCCCGAAGCCCAACATCATCCTCCCCATGCCCCCATCTCTCCACTCCTGCCTCATACACCAGCTTGTATCGCTCTTCATAAACCAGGTAATAGGTTTTTTCGTCCATGGCAGCTCCTTTTTTTTGTTTTCACAATCGGCTATCCATCGTACCATCAACCAGAAGAGCAATCAATACTTTACAAAAAAGGAAAATACCCGCCACACGCTTCTATTGAAGAAGATAGGCAATTTGTTCTGCCGAATGTTATGATGCTGGTAATATTTCTTTTTATAAAAGGAGGATTCGCCATGGGTCAATATACGAAGGAGGAAATGGAGGAAGCACTCCGGTCTATCACTTCCACGATTAACAAGTGTGAAAAAGCGCAACAGAAGTTAACGGCAGGTACTTTCCAGCATACAAGGCTTGTCCGGGAATTAAAGGCATACTATATCTCAATTGCGTTGATCAAAAGGGAATCCATGCGCCTTGTTGGAGAAGAATCATTCGAGGGAGAAATGACGAAGGAAGAACTGGAAGAAGCTGTTGAGACAATTGCGTCAATGATAAGACGGTGCCAAGACGTGCTGCCAAAGCTGAAAGCAGGCTCCTCTCAGGAAACACTAACCGTACGCCGAATAAAGGCATTCCATATCGCGACTGACTTCATAAAAAAGCTTTGAAAGAATATAAGATTTAATCAAATTGCTAACTTCCCATATGCATAACCCTTACCGTCTGGAAGTCTTCCGGCGGTTTTTGGCGTTTTGGTTTGGCTGAAATCTCTCTATCAGGAAAGCACATTGTGTTAATGGTCGTGTCGGGCTGTTTTGACTGCACATAAAATAGTTATAGCAATCTTCTTTTATACTAATTGATAGGGGGTGGCAATGTGGGGATCGTGAACCTGGCTTTTAATGGAAGTTTTGAATCGGGGCTTTCGGGATGGGTTACACAGAATGCGGTTATAACCACCCAGCAGTCGCATTCTTATATGAATGCTGCACTTATTCCCTCCGCTGCCTCTGGATACGTTGGCCAATTTATCTCTGTAACCCCTGGCAGTTCATATGAAATGATGGTGTCATTGGGTAAGGCAGGGACTTCCATCTCGTCGCCAGTGATCATTCAGGTTTCATACTTCGATGCTTCCTATCAGGATCTGGGTTTGGCTTTGTATATGAGGATTCCGGCAAACAGGCTCCCGGATGTTACAGAAGAGAATTGGCGCGAAATTTATGCCGCAACCTCCATTTCCCCCGCAGGTACAGCATGGGCATACGTGATTATAAGCACACAAGCCCAGGCGGGAGGGGCACCAATGCTCGTTGATGATTTGGTGTTTTTAGCAGCTGCAGGAGTTTCAGGCGCTACCGGCGCCACCGGGCCTGCCGGCCTTGCGGGCAACACAGGCGCCACCGGGCCTACTGGCCTTGCAGGCACCACCGGAGCCATCGGGCCTGCCGGCCTTATGGGCAACACCGGAGCCACCGGGCCTGCCGGCCTTATGGGCAACACCGGGGCTACCGGGCCGACTGGTGCTGCAGGCACAAATGCTACAGTACCGCAATCTGCGTTCCGGGCAGAGAGCTACACTACCCTCCAAAGCGTAAGCAGCGGCACCTATGTAACCGTATCGTTTCCCAATGAAATATTTGATCTGAATAATGAATACTCGCCTTCCGTTTTTGTCCCTGCACAATCCGGTGTTTACGCCATCTCGGCGAATGTCGGTTATAATCCATTTAGCAATTCAACGGCAAGTCTTATTTACTTAAGTATAGCGGTCAATAATATCCAGGTGGTTGAGGTTTCAAAGCTGATAGCTGCAGGGAGCAATGGCGATAATTTTATGAACGTTAATACGATTGCACAATTAAATGCGGGAGATTCCGTTACTGTGCTTTTCATCATTCAAAGTGGACCCTCAGGCTTTATCATGAGCGTTGGGCGTGCGACAAATTTTGAGGCAGCGAGGTTTCCATCTCCATGAGGCTCCAAGAGGGTTGAACAAGGCTCCGTCCCCCGCTAACGGAACTTAGAAGCCCTTAAAGGGGATTTTACAGCAATAACAAAACGTAACGGAACTGAGACGCTCTTAGCACACAAAATCCATACAAATTACCGCCAGAATCCCAGCTAAGGGGCTCTCAGTTCCGTTAACGTCCCCAAACACCAATTTTTAGGCTGTAAGAGCTCCTGAGTTCCGTTGTAGCTCCAGCCATCGTCTGAGTTCCGTTGTAGCTCCAGCCAACTACTGAATTTCGTTGTATCTCCCAGCCCCGACTCACGGCTAACCTTCCCCCGGAGCCGCTGTCGGCAGCAGAACGGTAAAGACCGCCCCCGCCCCCGGCCGGCTAGCTACAGAGATGGTGCCTCCGTGCATCTCCACGATCTTGTGTGCGATGGACAGGCCCAGGCCGCTGCCCCCGCCTGACCGGGTGCGGGATTTGTCCGCTTTGTAGAACCGCTCGAAGATACGAGGCTGGTCCTCTCCGGTAATCCCCGGCCCGTTATCCGCCACCCGCACCGCTGCATAACCGCCCTCCCGGGAAACGGTGACGTTGATCCTCCCGCCATGTGGAGCGAATTTGATGGCATTATGCAGCAGATTGAGCCATACCTGGCTCATTAAGTCCTCGTCAGCGGTAATCACCACCTCCCCGGGCTCCAGATTCATCTCAATATCCTTGGCCTCCCACTGGGGCTCACAGGCCAGAATAAGAGAAATAAGCTGCTTATCCAGCCTGTAGGTGCCGGGGTGGACGGATGATTTCGCCGAATCCAGCACCGCCAGCTTCATCAGATTGTCGCTGAGCTTGGAGAGCCGGATACATTCCGTCTCGATAATATCCAGATAACGCTCCCGCTCCTCCGGGTCCAGCGCACCGCTTTTGAGCGCTTTGGCAAAGCCCATAATCGAGGTTAAGGGGGAGCCGATCTCATGGGAAACATTGGAGATAAACTCCTGCCGCAGCTCCTCCATCTCCTTCAGATTGGCCGCCATGTCATCAATAGTGGTTACCAGTTGGGCAAAAGGATGCCGCTCCCGTTCATGCCGCCCTATCTGGTCCAGCATGGGAGCCAGGTCCACCTGAAAATCGCCGCGGGAAATCCGGCGCATCACCTCAATCAGCTCGGTAAACAGCTTATGCTCATTGGGCCGGAGAAGCGGCCCGATTATCGAGATGACGACCCCGAACAGAATAAAGCCTAGCACCGCATTGATCTGAAAGGCCAGCAGGCCGTGCGGCTCCCAGCCCAATCTGCCATAAACAGCTTCGGTCACCATGTACATCCCTGTCCAGCACAGCAGGAGAAACCCGATGACCATCAGGACACCGCCGGCAAAATGGAGAACACTTCGTCTGTCCTTCATGGCTGGATAACCTCCAGCCGGTAACCCAAACCGCGGATGGTGCTGATCCGGAAGGTATGGCTCCCCTCCGGGAACCGCTCCCGCAGCCGTTTAATATGCACATCCACCGTCCGCTCATCCCCTTCGTAATCATACCCCCAGATTTGCTCAATAAGCTGGTCCCGGGTGAAGGTTTTGCCGGGATAACCCGCCAGCTTGAACAGCAGCTCGAATTCCTTCAAGGGGAGCGTAATCTCCTCCGCACCGTCCATACATTGGTACGTGTCCCGCCGGAGCACCAGACTTCCCAGCTGCACCATTTGGGAGGAGAGAATCCGGTACCGCTTCAGAAGCGCCTTGACCCGGGCAACCAGCACCATGGGGTCGAAGGGTTTGACGATGTAATCGTCCGTGCCCAGGGCAAAACCCTTCACAATCTGGGCAGCCTCCCCCTTGGCGGTCAGCATCAGGAGCGGCAGATTCTCCTCCTGCTCCCTTAGCTCGCGGCACAGCTCCCAGCCGTCCATACCCGGCATCATAATATCCAGGATCACCAGATCCGCGGGAGTATCCGCCAGCACAGCCAGAGCCTCCCGCCCATCCGAGGCCTCCAGCACCTCCCAGCCCTCCACCTTAAGAAAATGCCGCACCATTTCACGTATATGCAAGTCGTCATCCACGACCAATATCCGGGTCATAACGCCACCTCCACGAAAACCTTGCCTGATATCGCCTAGTCAAGCCTCCCGGCTGCAGCAAAAACGCCGTTGCCGGCGTTCTGCCTTGCCCTATGCCTTACGCATATATGCCCGCACGGTTGCCGGAGCGAACACCGCCACAATTACAGCCGCCCCCACCAGGGAGATTACCAGATCGCTGCCCACACTGCCGGAATTGGTCAGCTCCCGGACGGCGCTCACCAGATGGGAGATGGGGTTGAGGTTGGCAAACCACTGAAGCCATTTGGGCATGGTTTCCACAGGCACATAAGCATTGGATAAGAAGGTCAGAGGAAACAGAATGATCATGGACATCCCCTGTACACTGGAGGCCGTCCGGGCAATCACTCCAAAGAAGGCAAAAATCCAGCTGATGGCCCAGGAGCAGCCTATAACCAAAAGCCCTGCAAGCACCACATGCTCCACGCCTCCCGCAGGACGGTAGCCCATCAGATATCCCATGACAAAGGTCAGCACAGTGGCAATGGTATAACGGACCGTGTCCGCCAGAAGAGCCCCCGCCAGCGGGGCAATCCGCGCGATGGGAAGGGACTTGAAGCGGTCGAACACCCCTTTGTCCATATCCTCCCTCAGCTGGACCCCCGTGACGACCGAGGTAGTAATAACCGTCTGAACCAAAATCCCGGGAATAATTATGGGCAGGTAGCTGGCCACGTCCCCGGAGATAGCACCACCGAAGATATAGGTGAACATCAGGGTGAAAATAATCGGCTGAATCGTAACATCAAATAGCTGTTCCGGTGTGTGCCGGATTTTGAGCAAACCCCGGTAGGCCATGGTCAAGGAATGCCGGATCGTCTGGCCCAGGCTGTTGCGGCTTTTCAGTTGGCGGGCTGCCCCGGGTGTAATGGTGGTCTGGCTCATACGTTTGCCTCCTTCAATTGATGTGCTGCCGCGTGCTGCCCGGACGGCTTATCTTCTGCCGGCGCATCTCCGGTAATGGTCAGGAACACCTCATCCAGCGTCGGCTTCTGCATGCTCATTTCCGCCAGGCGGATTCCGTCCTCCCGGAGGGCGATAAGCAGATCCGCAACTTTGTCGGGATCGGACATTGGTGCCGTAATTTTTCCGGCTTCCGCCGAAACCGCCGCCCGCACCTGCAGCACCTGCTCCACCTTCCGTCGTGCATGCTCCGTTTCCAGCGGCTCCGCCACCCGCAGCTGCAGGGATGCAGTGCCTACCGACATTTTCAGCTCATCCACCGTACCTTCCGCTACCACATGGCCGCGGTCGATAACAGCGATCCGGTCCGCCAGCTGATCCGCTTCATCCAGATACTGGGTGGTCAAAAGCACAGTGGAGCCCGTTTTGACCAAACGCCGGATGGTTTCCCACATTTGGGCCCGGGTCCGGGGATCAAGACCGGTAGTCGGTTCATCCAGAAAGATCAGCGGCGGCTGGGCGATAAGACTGGCGGCCAGATCCAGCCGGCGCCGCATTCCCCCGGAGAAATTCTTCAGGGGCCGCTTCGCTGCCTCTGTCAGACCGAACTCCTCCAGCAGCTCCGCCGCCTTCCTCTTCGCGTCCACCCGGGACAACCCAAGCAGCCGGGAGAAAATCACCAGATTCTCCGTGGCGCTTAAGGATTCATCCACGGATGCATATTGCCCCGTGACACCGATCAGCTGCCGCACTATATGCGGCTCTCTTCCCACATCATGCCCAAAAATCTGCGCCGAACCCGCGTCCGGCCTTAACAGCGTCGCCAGCATCCGGATGGTGGTGGTTTTACCTGCCCCATTCGGTCCAAGCACCCCGTATATACTGCCGGTCTTCACATGCAGATTTACCCCGTCCACGGCCCGGTTGTCCCCGAAGGTTTTGACCAGCCCGCTGGCTTCCACCGCCCATTGTCCGCCGGCGGCACTTGCCTCTCTTTTCTTTTTCTCCATCTCCATTGCCTCCCTGATCCGTTGATATTGGCATGGTATCGCAGATTTATGAACTCAATATGAACAAAAAAAGAGAGGCCTAAGCCCTCTCCGGAAAAAAGCGCGCTTTCTAAATGCTGGAAAAGAAGCAGTTTATTTGATACGATGAAGTCGGACATCCTGCGCGAACAAAAAACAATGGACATATCTGCAGAACCTTAAACTTATAACAACGGGAGCTGGAATGGAATGAATCTGTTTCAGGGAATGGAAGGCATGCGAATGGCCAACGGCCTTTTTTGGCTGAATGAGCCGGAGAAGTGGAGCTTTGGGCCTCAGGGGCTGGTGGTGGAGGCTCCGCGGTCCACTAACTTTTTTAATGATCCGGAGATCGGAAGCATTGATGTGACAGCGCCATTCTTGTATGCGGAGGTAAAGGGGGATTTTGATCTGACCACACGGGTTGGCATCAAAATGCTAAAGTGGTATGATGCGGGATGCCTGCTGATTATGGCGGACGAAGCCCGCTGGGCAAAGCTGTGTTACGAAAATTGGAAAACGGGGCCTTCCATTGTAAGCGTTGTCACAAGAGCGGTTTCCGATGACTGTCCCTCTCATGTCATCGGCGAGGTTCAGCCCTACCTGAGAGTGCTGCGGTCCGGCAGCTGCTTCGGCTTCTATTATTCATTGGATGGTACAGCCTGGACGCTGATCCGCTACTTCAGCATGGATGCGCCGGAGAAAATCAAGGCAGGTATCCTGGCCCAAGCCCCCATCGGCAAAAGCTGCAGCGTCAGCTTTGAGTTCCTGAGGCTGGAGGCCAAGCCGGTGAAAAGCGCGAAGGAAATACCGGGATAACCGGAAGCCCGGCCTCCCTCATTGCCTCACTACATATAAAAAAGCAGGTAAAACCTTAGACCGCACTCTAAGTGTTTACCTGCTTATTCACGTTTTGGCGTGTCGGTTCCAATCACCCCGCCAGCTTTAAGCCCACAGCGGCGGCCAGCACCGTTGCGATACAAAGAACCCGCGGCAAATTACGGGGCTCTCCGTAGATCACCATTCCGAGAATCGCACCGCCGGAAGCCCCGATGCCCGTCCATATGGCATAAGCTGTACCCATCGGCAGCACCTTCATGGCTTGGGACAGGAAAAGAAAGCTTAGCGCAAAACCGCCCGCCATGTAAAGGAAGGCTCTCCAGCTCCGTTCCTTATTCAGTTTATTAATCATGGCTACACCAAGCATCTCAAACAATCCGGCCAATATGAGAAACATCCATTCCATGGTTTATCCTGCCTCCTGTTCCGTTTCTGGTTGCGGGCTGAGCAGCTTCAAGCCGGTAACCCCGGCCAGCAAAAGCGCGATCAGAAGAATCTTCAACCCGTTTGCCGGCGCATCAAAAAGCAGCAGCTCCGCAACCACCGTTCCGGCGGTTCCCAGCCCGACAAACACCGCATACACCGTACCTACCGGAAGCGCCCGGGAAGCCCGGATCATCAGATAAAAGCTGGCGATAATGGCAATAACGGTTCCGGTGATTTCAACCAGTCCCTCCGCATGCTTCATCCCGATCACCCAGCCCACCTCGAAAAGCGCCGCTATACCGACAGATGCCCAATTTCTGTCCATGGTTTCTCCTCCTTATGGTTCTATGTTTCCCGCAGCCCGGTAGATAAACGTAAAAAACCCGGAAGAATAAACTGCTGAATGCAGCTATTCTCCCGGGCTTTTGTCCCTCCGTGTCAACAGTCCGAAGACTGCCGCCTTCTCTCGGACCAGGCCAGCCTAAAGCTGCGGAACCCTAGAAAGCTTTTTATGCGGTTGATGCCCATTATACACACCCGTGGCGGGGTGTCAAGGCTTTCAGGTTATAAGTGACTGCCCTCCGGCATCGTGGTAGGCTGAATCAGAACAGCGTCGAAGGAAGCATTCGCCCGCTCCGAATACAAGCCTGCCGCACCGGAGCCAAACCTGCTGTCGTGAGCAGTCAGCTTCTTTTGCCCGTTTAGATGCAATTCAATGGTATCTCCGGTGAATACCCCGCGAAACCGGTAAGAGACTCCCGGATTCAGGGCGATGGGCTCTTCTGCCAGCGTCTGCGTAACACCGCCGGTTACGGATTTGATGGATAGCTTGCCGTTCCCATACGAAAGCAGATAATAGTTGCTTCCGTCCTGCACCCGGCCGGCGATGCCGAACTCTCCCGCCAGGTGCCCGGGCCGAACCCAGGCAAGATAGCTGATATTGCCAAAGTGCGCCTTCGTATGGATAAAGGACGCCTCAGCAGCATGATCCGAAACCGCCAGAACCTGTTCCAAGGGATCAAAAGGGACAGCTCCTGCCGCCCGTGTCAGCGGGTCCTTTACATTGTAGGGAATAATGACCGCTTGCTTTTCCTTCCAAGCTCCGCTTACCGGTACCCAATGGTCGGTCAGGGCGGAAACACCTTCCTTGTAATCGAAGGAATCATGGAAGGCCGCCGGATTCATACCCCCTATGGAAATAAGAAGCTCCCAAAGATAGATATCCGCCGTGGTATGCTCCGTTTTGGTCCCGGCCCGGGATTGGGAATAGTACCCGTTGACGGTCTTGGCATAATAATCGGATACACCCACCGCTTGGAGCTTGGCTATACGGTCACGCATAGCTTCATTGCCAGGGGCGTTCCAATAACCGAACATATGCATCAGCATCCGGTTCTGCAAGGAGGGATCGATGCCGAGCACCGCATAGGTAGCACTCTCCCGCGGCCCGTCCGCATCGGAGGATGCGAATTCATGCTCCATTCCCGGCTCGCCCATATAATCGCCATCCTGGGCGATATGGTCCCATGTCCCATCCTGGGCCTTGGCAAACATCCTCATGGGGTTAGCCAGAAATTCATCCAAGGTCACGCCTTTGAAGGACCAGCCCGGATTGCGGACAATTCCTTCCACCATAGCCGCTTTCGCAGCTTGTGATCCGAAATTCAGCGTACTGGCGAAGCTGGCATAAACAGACGTCAGTCCCATATCCATCAATTCCTGAACAAACGCGCCGTGATCATATTGCTGCAAGAGCCCCTTCACATTCTCCGTCCCCAGCACAAAGGAAGATGCATACAGCAGCGTCATATTGGGCTCCCAGTAGTTGGGGTTGCCGGTATAGGTATTGGGATCTCCGTTCATCGCCAGGCGGGCGGCCGTTCTTCTGCTGCCATATTGATCATACTCGCTTGTCGTGAAGACCGTGCTGATCAAGGCGGCTTTGAAAAAAACCGCCAGCTTGGAGCGCTCCTGCTCCGTCAGCAAGCTCATGATTTCCTCATCATTCCACAGCAGAGCGGCAGAGGACACCATGGAGGAATGACCGCGGGAATCCAGCCCCGCCTGGAGATTGGGCATATTGGCTCCTATGGTCAGCATCTTGCGGATAACCTCCACGCAGCGTTCAACCAGCATAGGGTCACGATTGCCCGAGAGGACGGCCTGCACGATGGCTTCGAAGGACTTGCTCCCTCTCAGCTCCGAGAAGGAGCCCTGGGCCGCATCCTTGTTGCCGAAGATAATATTGGCCGAGTCCATCATCGCCAGCTCCAAGGTGCTTTCCAGAGGGGCGGGATACGGATAGGCGGTGTCCGCAGCTGTGATGGATGGCGATATCTGGTCAGCTTTCTGCTTATTCCCCAATGCATCCATGATACTGCTGGCGGCAAGCCGGATTCGGTTGCCTTCCCCGGCAATCGGGCTGTCCAGGGAAATGGATACCGTTTGACCGTTTATGCTGACATGGTCCGCAGCATTCAGGGGCCGATATTCCCCGCCATTGTCATCGGAGTAATAAACGCCGTTATGGAAGGCCGTCTCATCGGATAAGGCGTTGAACACCGGCTCATCAAACACCAGCATGATTTTCCTGTTCATGTTGACCGCATAAGCCTTCTCCAGGACCGGAGCAGCCGTGTCAGCCGTTATGAAGTCGGATACATAAGGCATCCCCACCAGATTGCCCGCCTCATCCTTCAAAGCATCAGGCTCAATACGGAGCTTATTTTGGTTTCCAGCCAGCTTGGATTCCAGAGTAACCACAAGCTTGCCGTCTGCAAGTGCTGCGGTGTCTCCTTCCTTCAAAGGGGCATAAGCTATCCCGTCTTGTGCAAAGGATACGGCGGCTTTCAGGGCCGCTTCATCACTGGCTGAACGGAACAGCGGCTCATCCGCCGAAACCGTCAATATCCGGTTGGTGCGGTCTGTCTCCACACTGCTGCTCAGCACAGGGGCAGTGGCGTCATATGCCAGCTCTCCGATCAGGAGTTCATGGCCGATGGCATTGCCGGCTTCATCGGACAAGGCATTGGCGTTTATGCGTACCTTGGCGCCCGGCAAGCTAAGCCTGTCGGCCAATACGACAGACAGGGTATCTCCCAGTATAGCTGCGGAGTCCTCCGGTGAAAGCGGAGTAAACAGGTTCCCGTCCCGGGACAGGGAAATGGCCGGTAGAAGTCCGTTTAGGCCGGTTGTCCGGAGATATTCGTTAAAACGGAGCTCCAGCCTGCGGTTTTCCCCGCTTACCGCTGCCGCCTCCAAAACAGGAGCGGTCACATCATAATCAAGGATCAGCTGCGGCGGATTCGCCCCCTCCTTGCTGCTGACTGTACGGTTCGAGCTGGTATTGGTTCCCTTCAGCATAAAGGAAATTACCTCCCCCGAATTTCGGCTCAAGACGTAATCCGTTACATTCCACTGGTACCATCCCGGCGCACCGCCTACCAGGGCTTTACCCACAATCTCGGAATGGGGAGGCTGATTGGCATAGGTCAGCCCGTCTTCCGTCCATCCCTCGTCAGTTACGGCATACAAGGACAGCTCCTGGGGAAGAGGACCGGCATCGTTAAAATACAGACGGAGGATAGCCTGATTGAAAGGACCCGCGTTGACAGCAGGGAATTGGAGAAAAATTCTGCGGTTAAATGCCCCTCCGCCTTCCTTCAGCTCCATCACCGCTTTTTTTCCGTAATTGGTAGCGGTGGTTGAAGACCCGCTGTTAACATGCGCATCCATTACCGGAGCCATGACTGTCCGAAACGCTCCCTCCGCAGCCGCACCGGTTCCTGCAGGTATAAAGGCTTGAACCAGCAGCAGCATTTGAAGAATGGCCAGCCACAGGCTAACCGCCTTTATCCATTTCCTTTGCATCACATTCATTCTCCTTTCCATCGTGGAAATTCCAGAAAAAGTAAGCGCTTTCTAAAAGCCGTAAAAACAGAGCTGCCCCATTACGGCTGTACCCGGGACAGCTTTCCCCTCACCCGGCTATCCCGCTCCCAAGCCGGCTTGGACTGGGGGCGGGCCGGTTCCTTTACATCTTCTGCTGCATCTCCAGGGTGACCCTGGAGCCCATCAGCTTGTAGCGCTTGCGGTAATCCTCGTACAGATCCAGAATATCCTCACGGCTTCCGGTAAAGCTGCATCTCAGGCATCTGTAGTCCCCCTGCTCCTGCCTGAGAGTAACGTCATTGCCGGCATGCAGACACAGAGGGCACCGGTAAACTAAGCTTTTCGTATGGTCAGACATGCTGCCGCCTCCCGTCTGTCGTCCGAAAGGATATGATTCAGCTTTAAGGTAAAGTACGGATTAAAGAGATGCCCCTCTTCCGCTTCTGCAGACAAACAAGCCGTATTCATAGATTCCAAAGCAACCCTGGTTGAAATTTGCGGAATAGAAGCGGCTGCCCATTGCCCCCGGACGGCCTTTATGCTTCTCGAGCCATATTGGAAGGCCAGCTCCTGCCGGCTTTCCTCGCCGCACACCTCCAGGACAATTCCATGAAGATCCTCCGCATACTCCGTAAAGCCGTAGCAGCCCTTAAAGTATTCCTGTATGCCCAACTGCTGCGCCGGATCAGAAATGCTCAGAAGCCTCCGGTTGATCAGGATAACACCTTCACCGGTAAATTCATAGACCGTTTCAATCTGCGCCTTCAGGCCGCTTTTGAAATGCAGTGCTGCCGGTGTGAGTGTCACCCGTGTTCTGCTTCCGTCGCGGTCCACGGCGGCTACCCGGGTTTGACATTCGCATAAATCCAGGGTCTGCGTACCGGCAGTTACATACAAGGTCGTCCTTGCCCCGTCAGAGGAATGATGCACCGTCCCTGTACGCAGCTGAGATTGGATCAGGTACGGATAGCTGGCCATTTCCCGCATGGGCGAATCCGGTCCGGAATAGGCGGCGAACCTGCCTGCATAGGGACGCAAATCACCGATGGAGCCCCCTTGATTGGCATCAATCAACACACGGAAAGCCGGGTCGATATACCACATATAATGCTTGCCGGACCCGTAGAGCATATCCTTGCCCAAGGCTACTGCCGGTTGATGAAACGGGATATTCAACTTATACCATTCTCCGAATTCCTTCATATGCATATCCCGGATGCTGCCCTCGTCGCGCAGTTGGGCCAAATACTCAAGAGTCTCCAGGTAAATCTGCTGAGAGATTTCGGGCGGGTCCTGCACATTGGGATTGTCCCCCAGCCAAGGCGGGCTTACATGCACATGGTAGAAGGAATACCCGTCATTCATATTCTCCTGCATCCGGTATTGGTCAATCAGATTGAAATCGTAAGGATGGCGTAATCCCCGGTTGGCTAACCCCCGCTGCACATTGGCCGGATGGCTGGCGAAGAAGTCGTTCCGCCCCTCATAGGCCAGGGCTAAATCTCTGCTGAGATGGGGGATGGCCACCAGTCCGCTCCAATCGGACTCATCTGCGGCAGGGCGGAAGGAATGGCCTTTAGCCGCATACCAGGGTCCCCAGGACATCCCCTCCGAAAACAGATACCATGAATGATTGCAGCCATGAAAAACCTTGGTGCCCTCCTCAAAGCAGCCCGCCGTCACCGTTGTAGTAGAAGGACTCAGCTCACGGATCAACTCCATGGACTGGGAATCGAACAAGTAGCTGCCGATGGAAACCGGCTCCTGTCCCAGCTTGCCCCGGAAGAGCTCAAGATCATGCGCCAGGGTCTTTCGTTTGTTTTCCTTGCTGAGCAGCCAATAGGGAGCATTGCCTCCCCACTCCGGCCGGCCTCTCCACAGCCACAGAGCCAGCTCATCGCCATATTCCTGCTGATCCCGGAGGATCTCCTCCACCATCCGGTCATCCTCCAGCGAAGCTGCCGGAATAACCAAAGTGACCTTCAGCTTCAATCTGTGTGCGTATTCCTGCTGCAGCTTGTAATACGGATAATTCACGCCGGTCACCGGCCTGTGCAGCACATTCAATAGCATGGCGCTCCATCCTTTTCTTGGTTGTTGTTTAGGACGTATCTGCGGGCAGCCTACTTTTTTACATAACGGGCGTAGGCTTCATTTTTAATTTTCAATACCTCCTCAACCCCCATCGTTTTCAGCTGAGCGACAAAGGCGTTGTAATTGCCCTCAACCGGCTCGGCGCCAAGCACCCACTTCTGCGAGCTTTCCATCACGTAGGTCTTGATATTGGACTCCAGATTCTTCAGCTTGCTCTCTTCCGCTGAAGTATAGGCCAGTGTGGGAATTTGCTGGCGGGGATATTTGTTGTTGATGTATTCCGACATCCCTTTTTCTGCAACAGGATTCAGGTATTGACGCTCGTACTCGAAATCCTGGTGATAGCCGAACTCCAGATTTACGCCGTACTTCCACAAGGTTTGGGTTACAGCACCGCTTTTCAGAATTTCGTCGGTAAATTTGGGCTTGCCGTCAACAAGCTGATAGGTGATCCCCTCCACGCCAAAGTTGGCCAGCCTTCTTCCTTCCTCCGTGTACCAGTAGTCAAAATATTTAATGGCCTCCTCCTTGTATTTGCTGCTGGAGGAAATGCCCCAGCCATTGGTGGAAACGGTGGCTCTGGCCGTATACTCCACTACTTTGCCGTTGATATCGGCCGGAGGGGCGATTGGCACAAAATTGAGATTGGGAACCTTATCCTTCAGAGAGGTATTGAAAGCGGCAGTGCTGGCAAACCAATCCCGTGTCGAACCGCCGATATTGTCTCCCAGCATAACTTCTCTGGCCTTGGCGCCACGGGTGAAAATCTCCCTGTCGATTAACCCTTCCTTATACCATTGGGCAATAGCGGATATTCCCGTTTTGAAGGTTGGTTCAATGGGACCAAAGGCAATTTTGCCGTCCTTCAGGTAATAATCATGGTCAGCTCCCCACAAAGCCAAGAGGCCGTATACAGCCGTATTGTTGTCCCGGGTGAAATAAGGAACCTCGTCAGCCTTCTTGTTTTTATTGGGGTCCTGTTCCTTAAAAGCCTTCAGCACCTTGTAGTATTCATCTACGGTCTTGGGTGTTTGGAGACCTAAAGCATCCAGCCAATCCTGGCGGATAAACCAGCCGGAAGCGGCCTCCCCGTCCGGAGCGAAGGGGAGAAAATACATTTTGCCGTCCGCGGCTGTACCCACTGCCTTCACATCCGGGCGCTTCTCAAGAAATTTTTTGATATTCGGGGCATGTTTATCAATCAAATCGTTCAAGGGCTCGAAGGCACCTTCCTGCCCGAACTTATCCATATTCACCTTAGTGCTGGTTACAATGTCCGCAATATTTCCGGAGGCAACCATCAGGTTGAAGGCTTCATTCTTGTCCGTCACCGTTTTGGCAATGGTGCCCTTCAGAGTGACATTGGTGCGTTTCGCCGCTTCCGTGAATACAGGCCATGCATCATCAAAAGCGCCAAAGCTGTGCATGTGAATGGACATGGTGACAGGCGTTTTGCTGGCTAAAAAATTTTGCGCTGCTCCTGCCGTTGCTTGAGTACTTGGAGCCGGACTGGTCCCGGAGACAATACCGTCTTCCTTACCGCCCCCGCAGCCTGCAAATAAGGCGCTTGCCACAGAAAAGACCACCGCTCCGGCAACAGCACGCTTCCACTTCCGATTGGTTGTTTTCATCTTCATTTTGCCTCCCCTTGAGTGGTAGAACATTATTATCTATCTGATCCGGACTCTTCTCTGCAAGCCGCAGGACGGTCCGGGCAAAACCCCAAGCCTGTTACCCTTTGATCGAACCGATCATCACACCCTGAACAAAGTATTTTTGGATGAACGGATACACAATTACGATTGGAATGACCGAAACGATAATGGTGGCGTAAATAACCGTCTCTTGGGAATAGGCCACCGCATCCATGGCGCCAATCATTTCGGCAGTGGGCTTCATTTCTACCACCAGCTTGTTCAAGAGCACCTGAAGAGGAATTTTGCGCTCATCCTGCAGGATGATCATTGCCCAAAAATAGCTGTTCCAGCGGCCTACGGCATAAAAAAGAGAAATGGCGGCAATGGAGGGTTTGGACAGCGGAAGCACGATATTCCACATGATGCGGAAGTCACTGGCCCCGTCTACCTTCGCTGCCTCCTCCATCTCCTCCGGGATGGACTGGAAGAAGCTCCGCAGAATAATTACATTGAAGGTGGTAATGCCAAAAGCGAACAGAATCGCTATCCGGCTGTCCAGCAGGCTCAAGTCCCGCAGATTCAGATAGAAGGGAATCATCCCTGCGCTGAACAGCATGGTAAAGGCAATAAAAAAGCCGATTACTTCCCGGCCCATCAGCCGTTTTTTGGATAAGGGGTAGGCCCCCATGATGGTCAGCACAACGTTGATGACGGTTCCCGCCACCGTATAGAAGATGGTGTTGGCATATGCCAGCCAGATGGACTCCTCTTTGAATACCTGACGGTATGCATCCAGCGTTACATCAACGGGCCACAGCATAACGCTGCCGTTCACAACCGCATCCCCTGCACTGATAGAGGCGGAAAGTACATACAAAAAAGGATACAGGGTGGCAAAGGCCAGCAGTGTTAGAAAGATATGATTAAAAACAGAGAAGAGCTTCTCTCCGGAGGTTTGTTTCATGAATAAATCACTCCTTGGTTGGCGAATGACGGCGCACTCTTACCACAGACCGCTGTCCGTAAATTTTTTGCTTAGCTTGTTGGCAATAATCACCAGCAAAAGACCGATGGCGGAGTTGAATAGCCCCACTGCCGTAGTCAGATCGTAGCTGCCCTCCTTGATTCCGGCACGATACATATAGGTGCTGATGACATCGGCGGTTTCATAGGTAGCCGGCTGGTAAAGCAGAATGATAGCCTCATACCCCACATCCAGAATATGTCCGATCCGCAGGATCAGCATGATCATTATGGTGGGCAGAATACCGGGCAGCGTGACATTCCACATCTGCTTCCACTTGCTGGCGCCGTCAATCACTGCAGCTTCGTAAAGCTCCGGGTTGATCCCCGAAAGGGCAGCGATATACAGGATAGCACCAAAGCCCGCCTCCTTCCAGATATTCATGGAGACGAAGATGGTCCGGAAATATTCCGGCACGGTCAGAAAATAGATCTTCTCCAGCCCCAGCTTCTCCAGGACGATATTGATCAACCCGTTGCCCGGAGCCAGGAAGTTGGTGACAATCCCTGCCACAACTACGATAGAGATGAAGTGGGGCAGATAGGTGAGGGTCTGCACCGTTTTTTTGAAAACGGCATTGCGGACCTCATGAAGCAGCAGCGCCAAAACGATCGGCGCCGGAAAACCCCACGCCAGGCTGTAAAAGCTGATTAACAATGTGTTCTTGATGGTGCGCAGAAAATAAGGTCCTTGAAAAAAGGTCATAAAATGCTCAAATCCCACCCAGGGACTGCCGGCAATCCCTTTGAACACGCTGAAATCCTTGAATGCAATTTGCAGGCCGTACATGGGTTTGTAAGCGAATACGATGTACCAAATCATAAAAGGGATCAGCAGCATATAAAAAAAGCGGTCCCGGGACAGCCTTCCGAGTATGGTCTGCCAATCCAGCTGTATACCCAGGCGTTTCTCCCGGCTTATCAGCTTTTGCTCCATTAAGCCTTCACTCCTTTTGGTTGTATGTGCGTTTTTATCCGTGGAATGAAAACGCTTTTTCTCTGGTCTGCCTTATCCTATCAGGAGGGTTTGGTTCCCGTAAATCATCATTACTTACGATGGTATCCAATATTCCCGAAAAGTCCGAAATGTACATTTTCTACAGCCTTCACGATTTTTATGAATCCGCTTGCAATAAAAGAAAATAACACGCAGCGCTGCGTGTTATTGGTGTTGCTTCAGATATTGCCCGGGGGACACTCCCTCGTATTTTTTGAAGATGCGGATGAAGGTATTGGCATTGTTGCAGCCCACCATTCCTGCCAGGTCATTCACCTTGATATCCGGCGTTTCACTGATAATCCGCTTGGCTTGTCTGACTCTGTATTCGTTGAGATAGTCCTTAAAGTTATCTCCGATATGCTCCTTGATCAAGAAGCTGATGTAATTGGATGAGAGGTTGAAATGCTCCGCAAGATCCGCCAAGCCAATATCCTTTTGGTAATGGGCATGCATATAATCAATCATCTGGTGAACAACGGAACGGTCCATGTCCCGGTTCTTCTGGCCCGCCGCCTCCACCAGCCGCCCAACCAACGCATAAAGCCGCCGTCGCGTTTCCTCCTCTGTCCGGCCGGACAGGAGCATATCACGGACAGACTGCTCCCCGGCGAATACTTCCGATTCGGTTCGGCTCATCTGCTGCAGGGCACGATTAATCGTGGACAGAAACGCATACAGAAAAAACGGCAGCGCATTCTCATTCAGCCTGCCAGCCCCCAGATTCTCCTCCAGCACATGATCCAGAAGCTCCGTGGCCTGCCCGGCATTGCCCTGAAGGATATGGATAATCATCTCCCGCTCCATCTCCAGCGGGTAATAATAATCCAGCTTCTGCATCCGGGCCAGATCCTCGTAAGTCAATACGGACTGCTTATGCCACACGAGCCGCTGCTCCAGTAAACGCCATGCCGGCTTATAGGAATTCTTCAGCTGATGCGCATGGCAGGCAGGGGGGCCAACAGCAGCCGCTATTGATATGGCAAATTCCGCCTCCACCTCCGCGACCGCCGCCACTAACATCCGCTTGATCGGCTCGAGCCGAACTTCCGGAATCAGAATGGCATAGCTGGATTGGTCTACCTCCACACCTTCGCAGAGCATAAGCTCTTTAATCTGGCCGCGGATCATCTCCATCGTCCGGGATTTGATCTGAAGAATGGCCTCCAAGGAATATTCGTTTTCCCAATCCTTCTCCTCGGGAAAATCAAACAGAACCACGGTGGATTCCTGCCCGAGCCATTCCAATCCGTACCGGACCAGCCCTTGCTGTGCCTGCTCCATGGTCAGAATACCGAACAGCAGATCGCGGAGAAATTTGCTCTTCATGGAAAGCTTGTGATGGCTGATGGTTTCCCGAAGCGTATTATTGGTCTCCCTAATTTCGCTGGCCGTATTCTGGATAAACGAAAACTCATCTGTCCCTTTCCCATCACTGTAATCCGTAAATATGGCCGTAATTCTCCGGATAGGCCTATACATTCGGTTGGCCATGAAAAAAGCCAAACCAGCCCCCAACAGAGCCATTCCCGCATAAACCATGGCTGTGTTCCGCACCAGAGGCCACAGGCTTTGGCCAAGGGACACCTCTGTAGCCAGATATACATAGGCGATATTGTCCAGGGTTGTGGAACGGACCATATGAATGGAGCGGCTGTCCAAGGGAAATTTGCTGTAGCCGGTGGAATCGGCAGTAACCTCAGCAGCGGCCAGCAGATCAGGCACTGCCAGACGTTTCCGGTCCATTGCTCCATCTACCCATACGCGTTCCTGAAAGAGAATTCCGAAATCCTCCTGTCCCTTCAATTGCGGGAGGAGCATATTCTTATAAAAGGAGATAAGAAACATCAGCTCTCCTCCGTTGGCCAAGCTTTCCTTCCGGGCAAAAACCAGCCGCTCCTCAATTTCCGGTGCTCTGTCTGACGGATATGGCGTATGAGCCAGATAAACCTTGGACCATGCCCCGCTTCTCTCCAATTCCTCCAGGTGCTCAATTTCCTCGGCGCTGAAGCCCAGCCCTTGATAATAATAGCTTCGGCTTAAGGTGTTTTGGGGCATAATGACGGTATCATCATGCAGGGCTACTAAATCAATTTGATACCCCAGATTTGTAAACGCATTCAAATTTCCCTTTAATTCTTTGAATACTTGTGTCATCGCGAAGTTATTGGCAGCCGGATTCAATGCATACTCCAGCACATATTGGTTGCCTCGAAGCTGATTCACATAATTCAAAGCCACATTCAGCTTCATGTCCAGTCTGGTTTGAGTCTGCTCCGTGAAGGCTCTCCTTTGGTTGTCCAGTTGAACCTTCATAATCTCAGCATTCTTATACAGATGCACCCCGCCGGCAATCAGCGTATACAGCACGGCCAGCGTAATGAAGGCTGTTGCCAATTTGCGGAGAAATGTTTTCTTCATGATGCGCCCCCTTAACCTGGTGTATGGGTGTATGTGTTTATCCTCGATCGGCTCACATGACATTCAACCCTTACTATACCTTGGCAGGAGACGAATCGTAAATCACCATTTCTTCCAAGCATCACGAAAATCTATATTCGTTTGACCCTTCGCATGTTTTCCGTTGAACATGCCGGCCTTCCTCCGGTATACTGTCAGGCATTTTGATAAAACGGTTATAACGATTTGCGGTATAGGGGTTGTTTCCATTTTCTGATAAAATGGGAAACGTCCGGAGCCTGAGCAGCAGCGGCAATCCAAGCCGGACACGAAGCACTAGGAGGGATAGCTATGAGTTTAAAGCTGCGCGGATACCGTAACGGCGATTTTATGGCTGTACGGAATATGATAGTGGAGAGCTTTGCGGAATCTGGTAATCTGGGAAATTGGCTGATTGACCGCTGGAATTTTTGCCGGATGGTCAGCCATACCATGAATAATACATACGATAGCTGGGAGCAAACGGTAGGCATTTGGGAAGACGCCGACGGGGTTATCACGGGGGTGGTCAACTCCGAAGGGGAAAATAGAGGCGAAGCCTTTTTCCAGGTCCGCACTCCATTAACCACCTCCATATTAGAGGAGATGTTTGCCTTTGCCGAGCACACCCTGCCGTTGCAGGATAAGGACCAGCGGGTGCTTCGGCTGCGAATTCCGGCCGGTGACACTCTGCGGGAGGCCATTGCTTATGAGCGCGGTTATACCAAGCTGGGCGGGGAGGATACCTTATCTGTCCTGTCTTTTACGAATGTGGCCCGGTCGGTGCTGCCGGAGGGTTTCTATGTGAAAACAGGGATCGAAGTTACACCGGAGGCCAAGGCCCTGGCCCATGCCAAGGCTTTTGGCTACTATTCGGCAGCGGAGGACAGAACCTGGCCTCTGGCCTTCCAACGGATGAAGGAGGCGCCTGATTACCGTGCCGAATTGGATTTATCGGTGGTAGATGCCTACGGTGAAGTGGTGTCCTTCTGCACACTGTGGTATGACCCGGTGAACCGGCACGGCATTCTGGAGCCGGTAGGGACGATCCCCGAGGCCCGGCTGAAGGGGCTGAGCCGCGCCGTCATATGGGAAGGCCTGCACCGTTTGAGCGGATACGGCGCGGAGAAGGTGTATGTGGGGTCCACCATGGCCTTCTACAAAAAGCTGGGGTTTGTCCCCGCCTTCACCAGTTATGTATGGGAGAAGCGTCTGTAGCAGAACAGAGTGGAAGAGCCGGCCGCTATTCGTCCTTTATCACAGGCATGATATAGTCCAGCATGATTTTTTCCCCTTTTTCCAGCGGGGTGCAATATCGGGCATAGGTGTAGATGTCGCACCAGTAGAACTGCTCATGATCGATTTTGTACCCTGTTTTAGCGATTGCCTCCGTGGCAAGCAGGTAGGCGCAATCGATAATGTCGTTGAGCGTATCGCCTTCAATCCACATTTTGGCCACGGTCCCGGCGGGGACCGGCTCGTCATACATACCGTCCGGAACGGGGGCTTCCCGCTCCACGAATTTGCCGATAACATATTGGAATTCATCCTGCCCGGCGAATTTGCTCATATGCCCCAGCCCGATATACGGGTCCAGATCCTTACACACCCATTCCTCCAAGGCTGCCAGCCGGTCGAACACCCCTTGCCCAAAAGCCGCCCCCCAGCATTCCTCCCCTGCTTTCTGGAAGGTGGTCCGTTTCATCATCCCTACCACTTTCCGCGGTCCGTATTCCACGTATTCAATTTTCTTCAGCTCCGCCATAATGCGCTTTCCTCCTACAATTCTCAGATTGGTAAATGAAATGCGGGGATAATCCGCAGGTTTGGCTGTTCCCTGCCGGATCTCCGTGGGAGAGGCCTTGTGGTGCTCTTTAAACGCCCGGGTAAAGGACGCATGGGAGCCAAACCCGTACTGGAGGGCGGTATCCAGGATTTTGTTGTCCTCACTGTTCCTTATGTCCCAGGCCGCCAGCGTGAGACGCCGCCTCCGCACATACTCGGCGATGGTCACGCCGGTGACATACACGAATATCCGCTGGAATAAAGGAGCGGGACTCCCTGCCAATTGGCTGACTACCTTGTAATCCACTTCATCGGCGCTGACAGCCAGCTGCTCCAGGTATTCCACTACGCCTTCCAATACTTTCAAGCTGTCCATTGGGACGCCTCCTTTAGGGTCATTATAACGGGCTGCAGGACCGGCGGCTTTGCAAAAGCCGTTCGGATTTTGGTAAGTCGGCAAACTCCCCCCTCTTTCGGGCCTCTCCCCGCCTCTGTGCCACCGGGTTCGAGCTCTAACGGCGGTGAGAGCCTCTATTTCGGCGAAAATGCCCCCTTCGCAATTCTAACGGCGGTGAGCGCCGTTATTTGGCCCAAACTGCCCGCCACACGCCCTTTTTTAGCAAAATAGCGTTCCCTGCTTCCGTTAGAATTTCGAACGCACTGTTTTCAGGCAAATAAAGGCTTCTGCTTCCGTTAGAACCTGTGCATCAACCGTCCCGAAAAACTTCTGGACGCTGAAAACCCTAATTATGCTATAATGCAGATATCAACTATACAACTACGTTGGCGTGAAGCACATGCCGCTTTGGTAACAGCCGGTTTGAAGGAACCTGCTGCTACTGAGGCGGCTTTTTGCGTACATATGGACAAAGAGGTGGAAGGATGAACGTATTCAATTTGGTATATGAGCAATGGTTGGCTGAGCAGATTAAGGTGGCGTCAAATCCCCGCAGAAAAGAGCTGCTGGCAAAGGGGTTAAACCATAGTACAGAAGCTTTTCTGCGGACTATCTGGTTTCCGGCCATTGGAAATTTCGACTTCCTGTACCCCGAATTTGAGGTGCGGGATATGAACAACGGCTGCCGTTATCTTGACCTTGCTTATCTTCCGGGAGGCGGGGCGAAGGGCTGCATCGAGATTCAGGATTACCGTACCCATGCCCGGGACATTGAGGCGGGGCGTTTTAAGGATTTATGCCTGAAGCAGGCTTTGCTTGCTTTGGATGATTGGGTATTTCTGCCCATCGCATATTTGTCCATACGGGATGATCCGGCGGTGTGCAAGCAACTGACACTGGCGTTCGTTGGACGTTTCCTCTCTATCTCCGTTCCGTCGGGATTAGGGTGGGGTCAGGCGGAGGCCTTGCGTTTTGCGTGCAGATTGGCACGCCCCTTTATACCCAAGGAGCTTGCCAACCATCTGCAAATATCGGAACGCCAAACCCGCCATCTCCTCCGCCAGCTGGTCGAACAAGGCAGCCTGGTGGTGTCCAGCGGCAATCAACGCTACCGCTCTTATGAGCTGGGGCGGTAGTCAGAGCAGGTAACTCTATCGGCTGGAAGCAGCCGCGAAACCCGGGTTGAGCAGCTAACGGCGGCCAGAGCCGCTATTTCGGCGAAAAGGCCACCCGCAGAATTCTAACGGCGGTGAGCGCCGTTATTTGACCAAAACAGCCTGCTGCAGGCCCCATTTTAGCATAATAACGTCCCCTGCTTCCTTTAGAATTTTGAATCCCCTATTTTTGGCCAAATAAGGGCTTCTGCTTCCGTTAGAATGCCGCACCTCAACCCGCCGGGCAAAGGGAGTCTGACGCTGCAAATCCTAAAATGCGCCCAACAGAAAAGCCCCGCAGCACGGGGCTTTTTATCCTTTGCTGTTGTGTTATTCCCGGAGCTTCTCCACATACAACGCCAACCGCTCGAAGGTGCCGCCGAAGCCCTCCTCCACATCGGGAATGACAGAGGCGAAGAACGCCAGGTCCTCCGGACCGGCATTGACAGGAGCGCTGGTCATCGTCAGCGTCGTCCGTCCACCTTCTTCCGTGAAGGTGAACTCATTGCGGATTTCCAGCGGATATTCGGGCCAGAACGGAGCGCGAATCAGCTTCCCCTCCTCGTCGGAGAAGGAATTGACGAACACCAGACGATCCGGTGCGGCAATCTCCTGATAGACAAGCTTCACCCACATCACGCCCTCCTCCGTCTCCGTGTAATAACGGAACACGCCGCCGGGGCGACAATCAAATTCCACTACATGCAGCGCGGCGCCTTCCGGCCCCCACCAATGTTTCAGATGCTCCGCCTCAGTGCATGCCTGAAAAACATGCTCCCGGGGGGCGTTAAAGGTGCGGGTGATGACCAACTGCGGACGAGACAGCTTTTCACTCATCATCATTTCCTCCTCATAATAACTGTCGGACTAAGAGGGCTTCTCCTCATTGGTACGCTTCTGCTGCAAGTCTTCAAGATACCGGTCCAGCCGGTCAAAACGGTGATCCCAGATACGGCGGAAGGTGTCCAGCCATACATCCAGTTCCTGTAAGGGCTCCGGCCGCAGCTGGTAGATCCGCCTGTTGGCATCCGGCTGTATGGCCACCAAGCCCGCATGGTGAAGCACCCGGAGATGCTTGGACACCTGGGGCTGCTGCAAGCCCAGCCGCCCGGCAATCTCCCCCACCGTCAGTGGTCCATCCCGCAAAAGCTCCACAATCTGCAATCGGTTGCGCTCAGCAAGTGCAAATAAGGTTTCCTTCATACCCCGAGTATACCTCATAGAGAATATTCCTTTAAAGGAATATTCAGAGCCCGGCTCGAAATAGTCCCGTCGAGCCCAAATCCAAACGTGTCTCCGAGCATGGTTTCAAACGTTCCGCTGAGCACGATTTCAAACGTTCCGCCAGGCACGATTTCAAACTTCCCGCCGGGCATGATTTCATCTTGTACGCAATAACAATGATGAGAGGGGGTCGATTCCGGCAACCTCCGGGGAGCAAATTCCCGCTTTGGGTTACTGTTGGGAGAACTAATTTGGGCACTAATTATATGAGTCTATCGGCTGAATTGATAGAATTTTGGAACAATGTTACACTTTTTCATAGGCAAGCACTGGAAATTCCACTTTGGAGATCAGGATTGGAGGCATCCATGTGATTGAAGTTACTGCGGCTTATGCCGACTCCCTGGCCCCTAACAGCGCCACCATCAAGAACGCACAGGGGCTGGTTCAAAAGAAAAAATTCGTCGGGTTACACCGCTCCGAAACCGGCGATCTGCTGTTTGGCGAATGCCAGGGCAGCGGCAGCTCCAACTATTCCACCTCGGCGGATTTTGCCCAGCCGGAAAAACCGGTATTCCGCTGCACCTGCCCCAGTCGCCAATTCCCCTGCAAACATGCGCTGGGCCTGTTATACGCCTATATCAACGGCCAAAGCTTCACCGAAGCGCCTGTTCCGGAGGACCTGGCAGCCAAGCGGGAAAAGGCCGAGAAACGCGCCGAGAAAAAAGAGCAGGAGGAAGCAAACCCCACTCCGGCCAAACCCAAAAAAACCAACAAATCCGCTCTTTTGAAAAAAATGAATACCCAGTTGGAGGGTTTGGAGCGGCTGGACAAGCTGCTGATGAACATCATCAACGGGGGTTTGGGCACCGTTGACCAGAAAACCCAAACCCTGCTCCAGGGTCAGGTGAAGGAGCTGGGCAATTATTACCTGTCCGGCGCCCAAAATGAGCTCCGCCGTCTCTCTCTGCTGCTTCAGGAAGGAGGCCGCTCCGGTTATGAATATGCCATTGAGCAGTTGGGCTCCATGCATGCCCTCATTAAGAAGGGCCGGACGTATCTTCAAGCCCGCATTGACAGCAAGGGAGAGTCCGCCCCGGATACCGAATCCGAGCTGGAGGAATGGCTGGGCCACGTTTGGCAGCTGTCCGAGCTGAAGGAGCTTGGGTTGTACAAGGAGCAGGCCGAGCTTCTGCAGCTGGCCTTCGCCAACTGGGATGATGCGGCACGTCAGGAATATGTGGATACCGGCTTTTGGCTGGAGCTGGGCACGAATCAGATTCACCGCACCGTTCAGTACCGGCCCTACAAGGCCGCCCGCCATATCCGCGAGGATGACAGCTTTATGGAGGTGGCCAAAGCCAAGGAGCTGTATGTGTATCCCGGCGGGCTGAACCGGCGGGTGCGCTTTGAGGAGTGGACCTCCCGGCCGCCGGAAGCCGGGGATTGGCAGGCAGTGTCGGCCCAGGCCTTCCGTTCATACGGTGAGGCATTGAAGACCGTGCGGAACCAGCTGAAGAACCCGCTGGCCCAGCGTTCCCCCGCCCTCCTGCTCCATGTGTCCGAAACCCGCCTCACCGATCAGGGAGGGTATGTGATCCGGGACAGCACAGGAGCGGAGCTTGCCCTGGAGAACACCGGCGAGCTGGGACGCGGAACCGTAGAGCTGCTTCCTTTTGTCCCGGCGGAGCTGCTGCAGGATGCCTGTATGCTCGTGCTGTTCCGCCACCGCCCGGAGACGGGCCGGCTGGCCATCCAGCCCTTGACTGTCATTCACCGGGACCGCATGGTCCGGCTGCTGTATTAACATACCCAAGCGACTGGAGGGAATACGAATGAGCAACGCGTTACTGTTGGAGCTGAAGCAGGAGACAGACCGGCTGTACATAGCCGGCAGCGGACTGGCGGCGGGCGATTACCGGTTGAAGCGGCTGCTGCCCCGGTTTGAGGCCTTGGCGGCCCAGGCGCCGGTGTTCGGCAAGCTGGCCGAGCTGATCCGGGAGCTGATCGGAGAGCTGATCGGAGAGCAGCCCGGTGCTGCCCAGGAGCCCGGACCCGCCTGGCGGCTGCAGGAATTGGGAGCCCTGTTGGGGTCCATTCTAGCCACCCAAAGCGGCGCCCAGCCCTTGGAGGAGGCAGCTCCCTTGCCGGCTTCGGGCGGGCTGAAATTCGAAACCCGGCTCACCTGCCGCCAGTTGGCTCCTATAGAGCAGGCGCTGACAGAAACCGGCAGCGGCCGTTATGAAATCGTCACCGAAGCCTTTAAGCAGGGGCACTTCTCCGATCTCCGGCTGTTTCCCTTGGTGGTCGAAGGTTTGGGCGATCCGTATCCGGAGCTGGCGGATTATATACAGGAGCATATCATCCCTCTGTATGGGGCGGAGGCAATTCCCTATTTGACCGCCTCCTTCAATCTGCAGGGCGGCAAGCGGGAGGCCCGCAAGCTCCAGCTGCTGGCGAAGCTGGGCGGACAGCCGGAGCTGATCCTGGCCGCAGCCGATGAAGGCAGCGACGAGGTTCGTACAGCCGCCGTAAGAAGCTTGGGAAGCTTGCCCGGCCATACGGACCTCATTATCGGGTATACCAAGGACCGGAAAAAGGCTGTCCGGGAGGCGGCTTACCTGGCACTGGCGGAGGCTGCCGATCCGCAGGGGGCAGAGACGCTGTATGCCGCTTTCTCCGGTAAGGACAGCGAGTTGGCAGCCCACGCTTTATCCAACCATCCCTGGCCGGAGATAAGCCGCCGGCTCATCCCCCTTCTTCGCTCGGACGTGGAGAAGGCCATTGCCGGCAGCTGGGGCGTGGAGGACAAGGAACGGGCCGCAGCATGGAGCCGCATCAGCAATTACTTGGTGGGTTTGGGCCACAGCCGGGAGCCGGAGCTGGAGGAAGTGTTCGCCGAGGTGGTCCGCAACAGCAAGCCCTTCCTGGTTGCCGGATGGGGAGTGCTGTTGGAGCGTGCGGCGGAATATCTGGTCAACAGCCATTCCAAGGAGGCCCTGGAGCTTTTGTTCGGACTGGAGGAGCAGTATCCGCCAGGCATCGACTATTCCTTCCGGGCGGCAGCCGGGCTATTGACGCCGAAGGAGCTGTTCGACCGTTACGGGGACACCTGGACCGACAAGCTGAAGGAAGCCATCGGACGCAAAAAATCCGTCTCCCGTACCGCGCAAATTATCCATGTTATCGAAACTCTTATAAACTATCAGGAGCAGCGCACCTACCGGACGCTGATGTCCGACGGCAGCCTGCGGGAGTATACCCGCATGGAAATGGCCGCTGCCCCGGACATCGCTGACAGATGGGACCCCCGCTGGCTGGACTGGGCTATCCGCCACGACGCAGCGGACCTGGTAGCTGCATTCGCCAGACCGGGGCACAAGGGCTGCCGGGACTATCTCGCCGGCAAACTCCTGACGAAGCAGGGCCGCAATTCCCGGGACAATGCATCCACATACCTGCAAGGCTTGGAGCGTGCCGGTGAGGACCCCGAAGTATTCCGGGAGCTCTTGCTGCAACTGCTGGAGCAGAAAAACATGCAAACCTACTATTCCCTGGACGGGTACATGTTTGAGCAGCTGCTGAAGCTGCCTCCCTCTTACGCCGAGCGGCTCGGCAAGCTGAAAACCACGTACCGCTACGAAAGCGCAAAGCAAATCGAATATGTCCTGGAGGAGATGGTGAAATGACCAAGTCGGCGGAAAATAATGGAGCGGCCCTTCTGCGGCAGCCTGCAGAAGTCTTGTATGCGGAGGAGCTGGAGGAGCTGCGCAAAACGGATGAGGGAAAAGCCCCTACCGGCTGGAGCATGTCTCCCCGGGCTGTGCTCACCTTTATCACAGGTGGCAAAGCAGGCAAAAAGATCATTACGCCCAAGTACATGGGCAATAACCGGCTGGTTGAGATGGCCATCGCCACCCTGGTGACAGACCGGGCCCTGCTCCTGATCGGCGAACCCGGCACGGCCAAATCCTGGCTGTCGGAGAACCTGGCTGCCGCCATCAGCGGCAACTCCGGCCTGATCGTACAGGGCACTGCCGGGACAACGGAGGAGCAGGTGCGCTACTCCTGGAACTACGCCATGCTGCTGGCCAACGGCCCGTCGCAGGAGGCGCTGGTGAAAAGCCCTGTGATGCGGGCTATGGAGACGGGACGGCTTGCCCGGTTCGAGGAAATTTCCCGCTGTGCCTCGGAGGTGCAGGACGCCCTTATCTCCATCCTGTCGGAAAAAACCATCTCCGTCCCTGAGCTGGGTGTGGAGACGGGTGCGCGCAAGGGCTTCTCCGTCATCGCCACCGCCAATACCCGGGACAAAGGGGTCAATGAAATGTCCGCCGCCTTGAAGCGGCGCTTCAACATCATCGTACTGCCTGCCCCGGCGGACATGGAGACGGAGGTGGAGATCGTCCGCAAGCGGGTGGCAGAAATTTCCGCTTCCTACGAGCTTCAGGCTTCTCTGCCTGCGGAGGAAGCATTGGTGAAGGTAGTAACCATTTTCCGGGAGCTTAGGAGCGGCATGACGCTGGACAAAAAAGAAAAGGTGAAGTCCCCCGGCGGCGCTATTTCCACTGCGGAAGCCATATCCCTCCTGACGGGCAGCATGGCTCTGGCCGCCAGCTTCGGCACCGGGGAGCTGCGGGACCAGGACCTGGCCGCCGGGCTCCAGGGCGCCATTGTCAAGGATGATGACAAGGACCGTCTGGTCTGGAAGGAGTATCTGGACCAGATTATGAAGAAGCGCGGCAGCGATTGGCGGGGGCTTTACCAGGCCTGCTTGGAGTTGAACGGATGAGCGCCGGGCCTGAGCTGAAAAGAGAGGCCGCAGCTGCGGCTTCAGGCGCAGAGGCCCCCCATCTGTTCGGTGTCCGGCATCTTTCGCCCGGAGGAGCTTACCATCTCCTCCGGCTGCTTGAGGCCATCAAGCCCACCCTGGTGCTGATCGAAGGACCCTCCGACGCCTCCGGATACATCCCCCATCTGGTCTCCTCCGCTGCCAAACCGCCGGTGGCCATACTGGCCTATACGCAGGAGCTTCCCGTGCGGACAGTGATGTGGCCCTTGGCGGAGTATTCGCCGGAGTACCAGGCCATGAAGTGGGCGGTGCGCCGGGGGGTAGAGGTTCGTTTTATGGATCTGCCCTCGGATGTGACCCTGGCCCTCCAAGACCCGGATTCCCCCCGGGAGCCGGCTACTACGCCTCAGGAGGAGCCAAAGGAGCCGCAGGACCGCGTGGCGGCTCCCGGCGCAGCTCCCGCCGCTCACGAAAGCCCCCCCGCTGCTGTCCGGCGGAACCTCTATGAGGAGCTGGCTGAGCTGGCCGGGGAGCCCAACTATGAAACATACTGGGAGCGTCATTTTGAGCATAATCTGAACCCCGAGGCGTACCGCAGCGCTATCCTGGCCTTCTCCCGCCACATGCGGGAGCTGACGGAGGACGCGGAGCGGCGGGAACGCGGCGGGGAGTTCGCCTATAACGCCGTGCGGGAATCGTATATGGCCCGCTGCCTCCAGGAGGCTCTTGCAGAGGGGCACAAGCCCTCGCAGACTGTAGTGGTTTGCGGCGCTTACCACGCCTCCGCTCTGGCCGGAGCGGCTCCCGCCATGACCGACGGCGAGCTTGGGCAGCTGCCCCGCTGCTCCTCCAAGCTGGCGCTGATGCCGTATTCCTATTACCGGCTGTCCAGCATGTCAGGCTACGGGGCGGGCAACGCCGCCCCCAACTATTTCGCCATGATGTGGGAGGCCATGCTGGAGGGGACTCTTCCCCAGCTCCCCTACCGTTATCTGGCGGAGGCCGCCCGGCTCATGCGCCGTGCAGGTACCCACCGCTCTACCGCCGAGGTGATTGAGGCGGTGCGGCTGGCGGAGGCGCTGGCATCCCTGCATGAGGGCAGCGCAACTGTGCTGGCCGACCTGCGGGATGCCGCGCGGACACTCCTGGGCCAAGGGGACCTGGGCACAGTGGCGGAGGCATTGGCCCGGCTGGATGTGGGCACGGCTATCGGCCGGCTGCCCGAGGGAGTGGGCCAAACGCCAATTCAGGATGATTTCTCCCGGCTGCTCCGGGAGCTGAAGCTGGATAAATACCGCACCGCCGTTGCCTCGGGGCTGACTCTGGACCTGCGGGAAAACCGCAGAGTCTCCTCGGAGGAGGCCGCCCTGCTCGACTTAAGGCGCTCCCGCTTCCTGCACCGGCTCGCCTGGCTGGACATCGGCTTTGCGCAGCATCGGGCCAGCGGCCAGCAGGATGCCTCCTGGAAGGAGGAGTGGGTGCTGCAATGGACCCCCGAAAGCGAAATCCGCCTGGTGGAGGCCGTGCTGCTGGGGGAAACCGTGGAGCTGGCGGCCGCCTTCAAGCTGCGGCAGAGCATGGAAGCCTGCAGCAGCATCGCCGAAGCCTCGCAGCTGATCAACATGGCATGCCTCTGCGGCCTGACCGCCCAGATGGAGACGGGCATCAGCGTCCTCCAGCGCCTGGCCGCCGACAGCCGCGATGTGGCCGGAATGGCCGGCGCAGCCGCCGAGCTGGCAGTGGTGCTGGGCTATGGCACCCTCCGCCGGGTGGAGACCGGGCATCTCGGTCCCATGATGCGCCAGCTGTTCGTGCGCAGCTGCCTGTATCTGCCCGATGCAGCGGGCTGCAGCGACGAAGCGGCGGCGGGGATGGCCCAAGCTATGGGCCAGCTGGATGCCCTAAGCCGCGAGCATGAGGAATGGGCCGACGGGGAGCTGTGGACCGCTGAGCTGCGGAAGCTGGCGGACCGGGATGACCGCAACCCCAAGCTTTCCGGCCTGGCCTGTGCAATCCTGCTGGAGCGTGGCCTTCTGACGGCTGAGGAGGCCGGAGCGGAAATGTCCCGCCGTCTGTCCCCAGGCATCCCGGCTGAGCTGGGTGCGGGATGGTTCGAGGGACTGTCCATGCGCAACCGCTACGCCCTTCTGTCCAGGCCGCATCTGTGGGAGCAGCTGGACGGGTATATTGCAGGTCTGGACGAGGAGCAGTTCCGCCGCGCTCTGGTGTTCCTGCGTCGGGCCTTCAGCACCTTCTCCCACAAGGAGAAAACCATGGCCGCCGAGCTTCTCGGCGAGCTGTGGCGGACGGATACGGAAGAAACCGCAGAAGCGGTAACCGGAGAATTGGGAGAGGAGGAGAAGTCGATGCTGGACAGCTTGAACGATTTTGACTTCGGTGATTTCTGATGGCGGCTCCTGGGGATAAGCTTCCGGTAACCCGCTGGAGACTGATTCTGGGCAGTGCAGGCGAGGAGCGTCTGGCTGAATATGCAGGCGGCGCCGTCTCCCTTACCGAGGAAGAGCGGATTATGGACCAGGCCCTGGCGGCCATTTATGATGACACCACCGGCGAAAGCACAGGTACCGGCTCGGGCACTGGAGGCTCCTCCCGCCGCGGCGCCGGATCGGGCCGTTCCGCCCCGGTGCTGGCCAAATGGCTGGGGGACGTACGCTCCCTGTTCGCCGAGGATACGGTATCCATCATCCAGAATGACGCCATGGAGCGCAAGGGCTGGAAGCAGCTGCTGTTCGAGCCGGAGCTCCTGGCCACCGTGAAGCCGGACATTCAGATGGTGGGCACTCTGATGACCCTCAAGGGAAAAATCCCGGAGAAAACCAAGGACACCGCACGCCTTCTGGTGAAGGCGGTAGTGGATGATCTGGTCCGCCGGATGGAGAATGATATCCGACGGGCCGTGACCGGCGCCTTAAACCGGAGGCAGCATACGCCGCTGCCCTCTCTGTCCGGGATCGACTGGAAACGGACCATCCGCCGCAACCTGAAGCATTATGATCCGGAACGCGGCATCCTGGTGCCGGAGAAGTTCTATTACTTCGACCGGGCCCGCAAGAGCAAGGAATGGACCGTGATCCTGGACATCGACCAAAGCGGCTCCATGGCGGATTCCGTAATCTGGGCCTCTGTGGTGGGCTCCATCTTCGCTTCCATCCCGGCCTTGTCCACCCGCGTGGTGGTGTTCGATACCGAGGTGGTGGATTTAACGGAGGCCTGCGCCAATGACCCTGTGGATATGCTCTTCGGCATCCAGTTGGGCGGCGGCACGGATATCCACAAATCCGTCCGGTATTGCGAGCAGTTTGTGGAGGAGCCCAAAAAAACCCTCTTCATCCTGATCTCCGACCTGATCGAAGGCGGAAGCCAGGCCGGGTTGATCCGGCGTATGCGGGAAATGCGGGAATCCGGCGTCCGCACCCTCTGCCTCCTGGCCCTCTCCGACAGCGGGAAACCCTACTATGACGAGAATGTAGCCCGCCAGTTCGCCCGGGACGGCACTCCCAGCTTCGCCTGCACCCCCGCCATGCTGCCCACTCTGGTGGAAGGCGCCTTGAAGGGAGCCGACCTGGGTGAGCTTGCCAAAGGCCTGAACGTCCAGCAGGCATAATCAGCTATCCACCGCAACCTAAAAAGGAGCTTCGCTTCCGACAGATCATCTGCCGGGCGCAGCTCCTTTTCTTATATGGATCTCAGGAAAGTATCCTCCATCCACTCCGCGAACCGCTCTTCTTCCTCCAGCTGCGGATAATGGGCGGATTCGTTGAACAGGATAAATTCCTTACGCGGAGCCTCCAGACCGTCAAAATACGTTCGGGCCGCCTTTGTGGAGGTCATGTAGTCATACTGCCCCATCACAAAAAAACAAGGTATCTCCAGCTTGTCCACCAATTCTGGAATACTCCGCTCCGATTCCTCCGCCAGCAAAATCCTCTGCGACAGTCCAACGCCTCTCCAATAACGGACCACATCCAGCAGATTATACTCCGGCGCCAGCAGGAATCCTTTTACATAAAGCATGTTATCATTCAGCTGTCTGGCTGCGCCGCCGTACTTGCGGATGAGATCACGGGGTGTAAGGATCTTCCCTTCACTGATGTCAGGCCGGAGCTTCTCCAACCGCTCCGCATCACCGGTATTTCCTGCTTCCAAAGCTTGCTCTAAGGCAAAATCCAAACCATCCAGCTCACTATCCCTATGATCGGCGACCTGCCCGATGCCGATATAAGCGGCGAACTTTTCCGGCGCCTGTGCCGCCGCCTTCATGCCGATGTAGGTGCCGAAGGAATGGCCCACCAGCAATACCTTGGAAACATCCAGCTCTGCTGTTACATAGTCAGTCAGAGCCAGTAGGTCCTCCACCAGCAAATCCGACGACAGCCCGGAATAGTCCTCGCCGAAGTGAAAGGATTTCCCGCTGCCGCGCTGGTCATAATGCACAATGGTAAAGTTCCGCTCCAGCCGCTTCTGATACTCCCGTATGTAAGGAATTTCGGAGCAGCCCGGACCCCCGTGGACAAAAATGACGATGGGATTGCTCCGGTCCTCTCCACGAATCATAACCTCGTGTCCGGTTCCGTTTATGTGAATCTGCTTCAGCATGCTGACGCTGCTTTCCCCTTTAATGGCAGGTGTCCATGTAGGCATGAAGAAGCCGGCGGCTAACACCAGAATCATAATGGCTCCGCAGATAAAGCCGGTTTTTGCAGCTTTTCCAAGCGGTTTCTTCATGCTTTGTACCCCATGGCCAGCTTCATCACCAGCCGGATGGCATAGGACGGATGCGCCAGCTGATTCAAGTCTCCCACCATAAACAAATCCTTCAGCGGATAATAAAACGCAAACGAGCCAGTGGTTCCCGAGTGTCCTAACAGCTCTCCTTTCCCCATAAAAAGGGTGTTTGCGGAACGGAGCGGAATCTGCATAAAACCTCCACCATAACGGATCGGCCCCATGGAAAGCTGCAGCCTCCGGTAAACCGCCAGCTTCTCCAGCAGACGGACCGGAAACAAGGCGCCGTTGAAGAAGCCCTTCAGGAAAACCATCAGTTCTACCGCGGTGGTGATGCACCCGCCGCTGGCCCGGTAGCTGCTGATTGCCTGCGGACGATGCAGCCGTTGGTCCTTGTAATAAATCTCCGGCACGGTATGCTCCGGCCCAGTGGGCAGATAGGTCCGGGCAAGCCCCAGCGGCCCGAATATCCGCTTTTCATACACCTTTTCCAGGGGCAGCCCCTCGATCTGTTCGATCACGTGTCCCATCAAATCAAAATTGATGTCCGAATAATAGGCTTTGGACGATGCGGGCTGTGGTGCAAAATGGGGACGAAGCTTCTTCGTCTCCTCCACCATTTGGGCGAATGTGATGGAGTAGTCTTCGGTGAGCGTTCTCTTCCGCATATTGCTGCCTTCCTCAAAATAATCCGGCAAACCGCTTGTCTGAAACAGCAAATCCGCCACGGTCAGCTCAAAGGAATATTCCCTGCCTTTGTACACATGCAGCCCCTTAAGCACCGCTTCATCCACATGCCTGGCCACCTTGTCCTCCAGAGACAGCCGTCCCTGCTCCCATAGCTGAAGGATACAGACCGTGGTAAACAGCTTGGCCGTGCTGGCCATGGTAAGGGGTGAATCCGCATGTTTCCCCCCGTATCCGAAGCAAGCTGACACATCCCCCTTTGTGTTCTCCACCAGCAATACGGCCTCGTAAATTCGATTGGAGCCTGTTGTTTGCTGAAACATCTTTTCCAACGCCAATGTTTGCTTCATCACCGTACCTCCCTTGCGCGCAAAATATCCAGAAGCCAATCTGCTTCGGGAAGCGGGTTTCCCGGGGTCAACGCAAGCTCCTGGGCGATGCCTTGTATGGAGCACCAAAATGCCATGGAAAGAGCCATCGGATGGCCGGGCCTGATCTCACCCAGCCTCTGCCCCTCCTCGATAAGCGGCACACATTGCTCAATCAGGTTATGATTGGTGAGGAGCGCTCCTGCTATAGGAGAAATCGCTTGCGCATTGTAGCTGGCATAAGCCATAAAAACGAACATTTTCGCAGCCTGCGGTCTTTCGGCTATCATGTGCAGCAAACCTCTAACCTGTTTTTCCAGAAGAACAAGGGGACTGACCCCTTCCCCGGCCTCTGCCTCCAGAATCATCTTGCTGCAGCCGATTTCCACAAGTGCTTCAAACAGGCTTTCCTTGGTGCTGAAATAGTTAAACATCAACCCGGAGCTGATGCCGGCGATTCTGGAAATTTCCCTTGTGGAGGTGCCGTGGAAGCCCTTGGTAATAAACTGGTCCAGGGCGATTTGCAGCAGCTGCAAACGCCGGTGCTCATGCTGCTCCGCTCTTTTTCCCATAAGCCCTCCTAATATCCTAAGCATATGCTTAGCATAACACAAGTTATGTTAGCAAGCTATATCCCCAAGTACATTGCATTGTTAGGTACTTATGCTTTATAATGGCTCTGTACTTAACATTATTAGGTAGGTTTGGGGGAGGTGAGCCCCTTTGAACGCGGAAATGCTGAAAGGCACTGTCGACCTGTTGATCCTGTCTGTATTGAACACCCGGGACAATTACGGCTACGAAATTTCCAAGGCCATCAAGGAGCGCACGGAAGGAGCCTTCGAAATCCAGGAGGCTACCTTATATCTGGCCCTGAAGCGGCTGGAGAAGCATCATGCCATCTCGGCATATTGGGGAGACCAGAGCCACGGCGGCCGCCGCAAATATTACAGGCTCACCGGAGAGGGCAAGCAGCTCCTGGATACCCATATCGCCAGCTGGAAGCTGATGTCGGAAATCGTGAACCGGTTTATTTGAGGAGATGGAGTCATGAGAAATTGGGCCCGTAAGGTATTCAGCCTGGCGGAGCTGCGCTACAGTCCGGTGCTGCTCCTGTCCATCGTGGTCTGTGTGGTGGCGTATACGATTGACGAACAGATCGATCCCCAAGACCAGCTTTGGCTGGCTGTGACCTATTATATATCCTTCTCACTGGCTGCTTTATGGTGCGGGATAAACTATATCGGGCATATCCGCGTCAATAATCTATACCGGAAGCATGGGGATATCGGGGCGTATGTGGAGCAATTGGTGATGGATGCCGAGGACAAAACCGAACTGCGCAACTTTCTGGAAGACTTCGCAGCGGATCTGGAGGAGCAGGGCCGGTCCGGGGAAGAAGCGGCCAAGGAGGTCATCAGCCAGTTTCAGGTCAGGGAATTTCTGGCCATGTCCAAACACACCGTTCCCTTCGAAACTCACGGGCACCACTATTTGCTGGGGTATGGCATCCTGCTGCTGGGGGTTTGTGCTATGGCTACGTCGGTTGAAATGCTTCTGGCGCAGCCACCACTCGTTTGGCTGATCATCAGTTCGGTATCAGGAGTGTACGGCGTCTCCTTGTTCGGGGTGTACGTGCTGTACAAGCTTTTGGACCTGTTCATATATAAGAAGCTCAAAAATTATTTCTCGTAGCCCGTCGCGCAGACCAAAAAAGAGAAACCATACAAAAGGAGTGGAGTTCGATGGAGGAATGGGTTTACAGCATTATGGATTCGTTCGGCTATGCCGGAATTTTCCTGTTGATTGCGGTGGAGAACCTCTTCCCGCCCATCCCCTCCGAGGTGATCCTCACCTTGGGCGGGTTTATGACCACCACCACTAGCATGACGGTGATAGGCGCGATTATCGCGGCAACGGCCGGTTCTGTGGCAGGGGCGCTTTGCCTATACGGCGTAGGCCGGCTGCTGTCTGCCGAACGGCTGACGGATATTGTAGTCCGGTACGGGAAGGTGCTGCGCCTAAAGCCGGAGGATATCAATAAGGCGGAGACCTGGTTTGCCAAGCATGGAACCTGGACCGTTCTGCTGGGCAGACTGGTTCCCCTGATCCGCAGCCTGATCTCCATTCCCGCGGGCAGCGCCAAAATGAATCTGGTCTCCTTCCTGCTGCTGACCACCCTGGGCTCCCTGATTTGGAACACGGCCCTGGTTTATGTAGGCTCGATTCTGGGCAATTCCTGGGACAGCGTTCTGGCTTACATGGATATGTACTCCAATGTGGTGTACGCCCTGCTGGCTATCTCCATGCTGGTGTTCGCCCTTGTTTTTTACCGCTACCGCATCGCCAAAAAGAAGGTCACCCGCACCGATGGGTAATGGTTGAAAGCAAAGTAACCAGCTCGCAGGCTGATAGCCTGAGCTGGTTACTTTTTTTTGCGAGTCAGATCCTACACGAACGTGCCGCGTTTGGCCGGTTTTGTTCGCTAACGGAAGAGAGAGCCCTTATTTCGCCAAAAACACTCCTTCCACAAATCTAACGGCGGCCACAGCCTCTATTGGGCCCCATTTCCACTCTGCAGGGACTTTTTTAGCTCAATAGCGTCTCCTGCTTCCGTTAGATTTTGCAGCACCCCATTTTTGGGCAAATAGCGTCTCTCACCGCCGTTAAAAAAAGAAGAGAGCATCCGCAAGTTTGCTCTCTTCCGCTGCTTCAACCAACCGGCCTTTAGAGACTTCGACGAAATAAAGTACCGCTAATTTCCTCGCAGCTCTTAGTATCCCGAACCCTCGTCGGTCAAGTTGTCCAGCATATCATAATGATGCTTCTTCAGGGGTTTTTCCGCAGGTCCTTCGACGACCTCACCCGTATACGAAAATCTGGAGCCGTGGCAGGGGCAGTCCCATGTCCGTTCGCCGGCGTTCCAGTTTACCTCGCACCCCACATGGGTGCAGGTGGTATCCACAATATGCAGCTTGCCCTCCCGGTCACGGTACGCCCCCTTCCGTTCCCCGCCCAGCGTGATAACAGCCCCTTCATCCTTGGCCAACTGCTCCAGGTGGGTATCCGGCTTTTCCAGCTTGCCTTTTACCAGATTGGCCACCACATTGGCGTTTTCCTTGATGAGCTTCTTCAGCGAAGGATCGGCTTGGAACCGCGAAGGGGTATACAGCTCCCGGTAGGGAGTATCCCGATCCAGAACATAATCCGCAAGCAGATGCGCGGCGGCGGTGCCGGTGGTCATGCCCCATTTCCGGTACCCGGTGGCAATAAGAATACGGGGTTCCCCCTCTGTTACCGGCCCCACGTAAGGAATTTTGTCCAAGGTGCCCAAGTCCTGAGTGGACCATTGATACAGGATTTTCTCCGCACCCATAACCTCTCTGCCGAAGGTCTCCAGCGCCTGGTAATGCTCCCGGGTATCCTTGCCCTGTCCGGTTTTGTGGCTTTCACCGCCAATAATCACAAGCTCCTCCCCATGATAGGTAACGGAGCGCAAGGAACGGGTAGGCTGGTCCACGCTCAAGTACATGCCGCCGGGGTAGGAGGTTTTGGTCCTGCAGGCCAGGCAATAGGAACGGTCCGCGTGTAATCTCGCCGAATAGAGCCCCAGCCCCTCATAAAACGGAAAATGGGAGCAAACCAGAACTCTGGCCGCCTCCACACGGTGTCCGTCACGCGTGAGAACAGCCGTCCGTTCCCCGTTTTTATCCACGTTCACCGCAGTGGTGTGCTCGAAGATCCTGCCGCCCCCCTCGGTTATGAATTGAACCAGCCGGGTCAGATACTGCAGGGGGTGGAACTGCGCCTGATTGTCCATTCTGAGCGCGTTGATGATTGGGATAGCAAAGGGGATTTTCCCAACCAAACCGCCTTGTATACCCAGCGTCTGGTAGGCAGCCCATTCCGTCTCCAGCTTGCGGGCGGATTGTTCCGTTGTGGCGTAGAGAAAGGCGTCCTGCCTCTTGAAATCGCATGGAATGTGATGGGCCAGCACGGTTTCCTGAATCCACTCCAGAGCTTCGCTGTTGGCCTGGTAATACAGCTTGGCTGTATCCTCGCCGAAGTGGCTGATAAATTCATCGTAAATGATATCATGCTGCGCCGTGATTTTGGCTGTGGTGTGCCCGGTGGTGCCATTGAGCAGGGTATCCGCTTCCAGCAATACAATCTTTAGTCCTGCCTTGACCAAAAGATAAGCCGCAGTGATTCCGGTAATCCCGCCGCCGACAATAACCACATCCGCTTCCCCATTTTCCTCCAGCGTTTGAAATTTGGGAATATCCGCTGTTTCCCGCCAAAACGGCTCCAATACTGCCATACATACCCCTCCGATTGTTCAAGATCATCCTAGGGTTAGGGTTGGCAATTTATGGTTTCTTTAAACCATCGGCAGTTTTAGTGGAACAAACCGTCGGATTCCACCTTGCAGATGCGGATCCTGTAATGCTCATACCACAGCTTTTTTCCCATTTCCTTGGCCTTCATATGGGAGGCGTTGTTCTTCCACAATTGAATGCTGTCCAGGGAATCCCAATAGGAGACGGTGATGCCGAAGCCCTGCTCATTCCGGGCGCTTTCCACACCCAAGAAGCCTTTTTGCTGGGAAACAATGGCTTCGATCTCATCAGACATTCTGCCGTAGCCTTGATCCCCCGGTGTCCGCAGGGAGCTAAAGATGACCGCATAATACGGTGGTTTTGGCGTTTGGGCAAAGCCACTCATGGGACAGCTCTCCTCTTCAATGTAATAATGAACCGGGCAAACGTCGTCGTTACGGACTCACGATCCTCTATTTGGTGAAAATGGGCTTGTTTCCGGAGCTTGCGGACCCAGAAACCCTTAATTGCCCGGCGGGTGTTACAATCGGGGGCTTTTCCGGCAATTAGCGGAACCTCAGTCCGCATAAACGGAAGACGTCCGCTTTTGGAGGAAATAACGTCTCCTGTGTCCGCAGAAACCGGTGATTGCGCTTCAGCTTCAACCTATTCCTCACCGTAATGGTAATACTGTATGCCTCTCTCTTCAGGCGGTATATGTTCTCCTTTCATTAGCTCTGTCTGCACTAATTTCTCCCTGTTCTCTAATCTGCTCATACTCCGAATCATCCAGTTCCTCGAGCTCATCCGCAGCAACCAGCTCCAGATCTTTATTACTTTCATAATCCAGAATAAAATGGATGATTTCCTGATGCACTTCACCTTTTAATCCAGATGCAAGAATGTTTGTGTTGAAAGCCCTATCTCCAACATTCTCTCGTGCTTCGTATTTCCGTTATCCTCCAAAATGGCCTCTGCCACATTCCTGTCCTCGAAAATGATCTGCACAAGCTCATCGTCATTCATACCAGGTTCATCCGGGGATTATTGAAATAGACTGCCGTATGTATTAGGGAGATATTCGGGATAATGGCGGCGGTAAAAATCGTCGATCCTCCGCATCACCGGGTCCCATTCCGGATAAGGTTCGGGGTTGTTAAACTCCAGCTTTGCTTCCGGTGTATCCATTAAGAAATCGGTTAATGAATTGGTAATCGGCTTGCCGATTTTTTGCCTTACATGCATCAGATAGATGATCTCATACGGATAAAAGCCGTATCTGTAATCACCAAATTCACCCATTTTGTCGATCTCCGAGACCAATCCGGTATGAAACTCCGACATTTCCACGATAAACTGCTGCATTTCATCGTCATTTGCATCTTTCCATTGTTCCAACACCTTAGCGTAAAGGTGGAGGTCTTCGGGGATATTTCCATAAGGAATCCCTTCTTCCCTAAACTTATCGATCACGGCCAAATGAACCTGACGGTTGGTAGCTAAAATAGTCTTTTCCCTATATTGCAAATATAGCTCCAGCAAAAACCAGATATGGGTTTCCCATTCCTTAGCCGGCATTAAATTATCGCCCAGATGATGGACAATAAAATCAAATAAAAGGCTCTCTTCCTTCTCCCAGCCAAACATAGAGCAATGAATCAATGACCTGACAACATCACCGAACGAATACTCCAACCGCATTTTCGGATACTTGACTTTGTACAAATCATGTCCCATACATTGGTAAAATGCCGTCATCTGCATCACTTTCAGCGGTTCTATTGTATGGCCGCCCTTTACTAGAACATCCCGCTTCCAAAGGGACATGTAATACCTAAAAATTTCTTCAAGGCTCAACAGTAAGATATGGTCCTTTTCTATAAGATTTGAATCCACTATATTTTGAACATCAACCGTTCTTTCCTCGTAATCCTGTTTGATCCCTTCGAAATTGTGGCCTTTTTTGTACTTTTTGAAAGCCAACTCCAGTTTTTTTTGATTCACCATGGGCTAAGCTCCTTTTTCATCTTACTCCCCCGGAGTATATCTCCCCGGAAACTCCATTCTCGCCTGTTCCGTGCAAGCCAGCACAAATTGCCCTTTTGCCTCCGTGTAACCGTCCCGATCATGGGGAAACTGCTCCTTCAGCGTTATCTTCAGGGCGGCATATTCCACTGCCTTCTCCGGATGCGCCATGAGATAGTCCCGGAAGTAAAGCTCCCCCCAATCCCCACTGTGCCGGACATGGATATGGAAAGCCTGGCCCCGGAAACCCTCAGGGGTGTACCCCTTCAGATACATGATCAGATCGGCCGCTGGTGTGTTGACCACATAGCCCTCATCCTTCATCCGTTCCGTTACCGCATTTAAGTCCGTATCCCTGCGTATCTCCAGCAAAATATCTACAGTGGGCTTTGCCAGCAAGCCGGGAACAGAGGAGCTGCCGATATGGCTGATGCGGACCAGATTGCCGCCAAATACCGATTTCAGAAATGCCTTTTCCTCCAGATAATGCGTCTTCCACAAGGGATTATGCTCCTCATGCAGAATGGGAAACAACTCCGAAAGCCGCGCCGCCGTTACTTTGGAAAAATCCTGTCTCAAGCTTTCGCCTCCTCAGCTAGGGTGTGCTTGCAAACGCCGAGGGGAGCAAAACGGGTTTGCAAACACGGCCTAGGATCTGTCTTCTTGGCATCCTTACCGTGTCCCCTGCCTGATGATGGCTTCGAACCATTTCCAGGGCAGCAGGGCCCTGCTCCATATCGCCAGCCTGGAGCCGCTGCCCAGGGTGTAACGGAGGCGGGGGGAACGGGCATCGGCCAGAACGCCTACCAAATCCGCCACCTGCTGCGGATCGGGTGCGGTTTCCCCCGTCCGGCGGGAGTATTGCGAAATGCGTTCCAGCCGCTCCCGGTAGGGGGAATCGGCAGTCGGCACCATGCCGTCAATCCCCTTGCTCCAGATGGGCGTCCGGTAGGCCCCCGGCTCCACCAGCACAACGCCAATGCCCAGCGGAGCCAGCTCATGCCGGAGGGTTTCCGTAAACCCCTCCACGGCAAATTTGGAGGCGGCATAAGGGCCATAGCCCGGAAATGCCACCCGGCCGCTGACGCTGCTGATATTGATAATCAGCCCGTTCTGCTGCTGCCGCATAATGGGGATGACGCTTTGGGTCACCGCCACCAGTCCGAAGAAATTAGTCTCCATCTGCTGACGCCATCCGTCCATGGACACCTCCTCCACAAAACCGCCGACGGCAAACCCTGCGTTGTTGACCAGAATGTCTAACCGCTGATGGACACGCAGGGTCTCCTCGATAGCCCCCCGGATGGAGAGGGGGTCCGTCACATCCAATTGGAGCACTTGAACCCGGCCGGAGACTCCTGCTTTCTCCGCCAGCTGCAGCAGCTCCCCCGCCTTCGCGGGATTTCTCATGGTGGCTGCAACATGGATCCCCTTGCGGGCCAGCTCCAGCGCAATCAGCATACCGAAGCCGCTGGAGGCTCCGGTAACCAGGGCAACCCGACTGCCGGAATGGATATGGGCAGATTCTTCAGTAGATGTTGACATAAGCACACTCCCCTTTCTTTTATTGAGAGATTATAGCTTCAGCTTCCTCATCAACGGAACGCCCACCCGGTTCAGCAGCTGCTCCAGCAGCGTCCAGCACCAACGCCTGCCCGGCGGCAGATGCCGGTCGAACACAGCGGAATATTCGAAATCCGCCACCGCGCCACGGTTCCGCTTAAACTGGGCGGCGCCCGCGCTTTCGTGAAGCAGCACACCGGCCTCCCGGGCCTGCCGGATCAGGCATGCGGATAACATCCGGTACAGGCCAACCGATTGGGGCAGCACGGTATCATAGCCGAACAGCGGCGTTGTCATCACCCCGTTCCGGCAAAAATACCCCATCACCGCATCCAGACGCCCATCCTTCCGCAGGCCGTAGAGGGTCAAAGCGCCTGTCCGGTGGGCCAAAGCAATAAACGCCTCCGTAAATTGTGGATTATCGTAGGAATATTTATCCAAATACAGCAGCTTGTACAGTTCCGCAATCCGGGGGTAGTCCGCCTCCGTAATCGCCTCTCCGGGCACAAAGCTGTAGCCGGTTTTGGCCATTAGCTCCCCATCCCGCTTCAATAACCAGCGGGCCTTGGCATTCCCGAAGTCCGGGCCACCGGCCTGGAACAAATAAATCTGCCTGCTGGGCACCAGCTTGCAGCCCTCCGTGCGCAGCGCCTCCAGCAGCTCCTTGTGCAGGGCCGGGCTCAAGGACCGCATAATCACTGTATGCTCCGGGAACTGCTCCCGTACCGCCTGCAGCACCGCTGCCGCCTGCTCGCCGGACATACGGGGAAACAGATTGGTGGACAGCAGCCAGTTGTTGATATGCACCACCCGGTTGATGTGCGAACGCATCATCAGCCCGCCCAATCCATCCAGCAGGAGCGTCAGACCTTTTTCCAGCAGGGGGGATTGGAGAAGGGACAGCTCCTGCTTGGCATAACGCACATAATGAGTGTAGGGGGAGCACACATAGGAATTGCCGTATTCCGCATAATTCACCGTCACCGGAAGCACCAGATCATCCAGCCGGGCCAGCAGAAGCTCCGTTTCCGCATTGGGGATAAACCCGCTTGCCCCCTGCACCATCAGCGGCTCCAGATAAGCTCTGGCATACCGGCCGTCCTCCGTGTCCGGCCACTCCACTTGATGCAGCTTCTCACGGTTATAAAGGAAGACGCGTCCGCTCAATGGCCCACCTCCTCTCCACCCGCCTCAGCTTCCGGGCTCCTTCGGGATGGGTGTATCCGGTAAAAATCAGGTCCGGCATACGGCAGCCCAGCCTAAGCATCAACGCCTCCACCGAAGCGGTCACCTGTCGTTCAACCTCCGCCTGCGAGGCGCCGTCCTGCAGCAGCAGCTCCACCGTAAGCGTCTCCTCCACCTGCTGGATCACCCGGTATTCCCGGATCGCCGAAGAGGCGGCCAGCACAGCGCGGGTGATAAAATCGGGATAAACGGGCTTCAGTTTGCCGTCCTCCGTCCGCTCTATATAGAAGATGTCGTCGCAGCGTCCTTCAATCCGTTCAATGGCGGTAAAAGGGGAGCCGCAAGGACAGGGCTGCTCCGCCTCCGTCAGCACATCATTCAGCCGGTAGCGGATAATGGGCTGGGTGGTCCGGGAGAAATCCGTAATGATGGGGACAAATCTGCGTCCGCCGGGGTCATCCGGCACGGCTTCCTTCCCGATATGGACAATGTCCTCGTTGAGATGCAGCGTTCCGTGGGAGCAGGTGCTGGCCAGAAACCCTTCCGTACATTGATACACCTGATGGATCGGCAGGCCGAAGGTGTCCCGAATCACCTCTGCGTCCACCGGGTCCAGCACCTCGGCTACCGACACCATACGCCGGGGAACGGCGGTTAAGCGTCCTATGCGCTTTTGCTCGGCAAGCTGCCGGAGCACAGAGGGCGGGGCCGCCCAGATGCTCGCCTGGTACCGGTTCAGCCGCTCCACATGCTTCTGCGTGTCCTCCAGCAAATCGAAATATTCGAATTGCAGCCGGCCACTGCCCACGGATGCATAGAGATTGCTGTTGGCCCGCAGGAAAAAGGCGATTTTTTCCCGCTGCCATAAGGGTCCCGGCAGCACCTTCGCCAGCATCATACCCGCCCAGGCCGCCTGCTCGTCCGAGCTGACCAGAAACAGCCCCCGGCTGCCCGAAGTGCCGGAGGATAACCCCACGGTAATGCCGCCCAGCTGCGGGGTAAAATTACGGGTCCGCTCCGCCTCCAGCGCCAGCTCCATGGCTTCCTTCTTGCGGATGCGCGCCGTGTTCAACCGGTCGAAGTGCTCCATCATCACCGCCTTGTCAATGACGGGAAACTCTCGCCATTCCGTCAAGGGCCTGCCGCCCCAGAGCTCCCGGTAAAAGGGGGAGTGTTTGCGGACAAACCGGAGCCTTTTCTGAACCTGCCGCTCCTGCCAGCGCTCCAAGGCTTCACGACCGGACCATTGCCGCCTGTACTTCGTCCTTACATAATGGGTGAGAAAAAGAGCAAGTCCTCTGACGCCCAACCCGCCTGCGCCCCTCATGGCCTACGCTCCTCTCCGGTCCAGCCCAGCGCCTCCCCGCAATGGCTGGGGATAATCAGCAGCTGCGGGTATTCCCGGTGCAGCCGGATGAGCCTGCGGAAGGACTGCCCGTATTCCCCGGCATCCGCCATAATGATCCGCGCTGCCGGGTGGGGCTTGCGGTCCTCCCGGAAAGCCCGGCTGGACCACACGGCATCCGCACAGAGGAAAACCTCCCCTTCCGCCGTCCGCAGCAGCAGCCCTGTTTGCCCTGCCGCATGTCCGGGCAGATCAACGGCCACCAGGCTTCCGTCGCCCAACAGATCGTACCCGTGTTCGAAGGGGAATGAACCGGGCAGCGGATACGGGCTCACATCCTCCATAAAAGCCGACCGTTCCCCGAAGTCCTCCGGCAATAACCCGGACAGATAACCGGCCTTCACTGCAGCGAAGGGGCTTAGTTTGTTGACGGCAGCATAGGCCTCCCGCTTGTATATGAACCGGGCCCGGGGGAAATCCCGCAGTCCCGCCGTATGATCCGCATGAAAATGGGACAGCACCACAGTCCCGATCTCCTCCGCTTGGATGCCCTTGCGGCCCAGCTGGCTTACCGCACCGTCCTCCTCCCGGAATACCACTGGAGTGATCATCCGGTACAAAAGCTGCGGTAAACGCCGGGTCTCCTCCACAAAACGCCGGGAATACCCGGTGTCGAAGAGGATATAGCCATGCTGCGGATGACGGATCAGCGCAAAGCCTGCCGGGAATGGAACCGGCCTCCAGGACCCGCCCCGTATGGTGAAAAACTCCGGGTGACGGCAGTACCCTGCCGCAAACAGCGTCAGCTCCACAAGCGGTCCATCCAGAAGCGGGGCGCAGCCCGCCGCATTATCTGTGCTCATTCCTGCTCCCCTCCGTTTCTATCCACCATTCCGCAAAACGGCGCAGCCCCTCATGAAGGCTCACCTGCGGTGTATACCCCAGCAATTTATGAGCCCGAGAAATATCCAGCGTTTGACTTTGAGCCAGTACACTCACCGAATACCGGGTGAAGGTGGGCTCGCCCAGCACGGGCAGAAGCGTATGGCTCCATTCCAGCAGCGCCGCCGCCCCATACGCCACCGGGTACGGCAGCTTCTTCGTGCGCAAGGGCATCCCCAGCATAGTAAACAGCTCCATCAGCACATCCTTGAGCAGGGCCGGTTCACCATTAGTGATGTTGTAGGCCTGCCCCAACGCCTCCTCCGGCGCCTGCCAGCCCAGCAGCATGGCATCCACCACATTATCCACATAGGTGAGATCGAGCAGCACCTGCCCATTCCGGAAAAGTGGAATGCCTGAGGTATCGTTGGCCCGCATCAGCCGGGGCAAAAGGGCTGTGTCACCGGGACCGAAGATGGCCCGGGGCCGCAAAATCAATCCCGCTAGCCCCTCCCGGAAGGCCTGCCGCACCACCTGCTCCGCCTTCAGCTTGGTCGCCGCATAGGCGTTCACCGGCTTAGACGGAAGCGCCGCGTCCTCCTTGACCCCCAGTCGTTCCTCATGCCCATTAAAATAAATGCTCGGCGTAGAGATATGAACCAGACGTCCCACCCCATGCTTCAGGCATCCTGCCGTTATATGAGCGGTGCCATCCACATTGACGGCCTGGAAGTCCCGGTACGGCCCCCAAGGCGAGGACAACGCCCCGCAGTGGAACACCGCATCTTGGCCCCAACAGGCAAGCTCCGCCTGTTCCCGGTCGCGCAGGTCCGCATGGATAAACCGGATGCCCAACGCCTCCAGCTCCGACCCGGCCCAGCGGTTCCGCCCCATCCCGGCCACCTCCCAGCCCATTGCCTGCAGCCTCAAACAAACATGCCGTCCCAAAAAACCGGTGGCTCCGGTTACCAAAGCCTTGGTCATGGCTCACCATTCCATTCTAGATCAATAGTCGTTGCTTCTGTCAGGGAAATCCCCCGGCTCCTTGCCGTTCTCCACGCATCCGCCACTACCCGCAGCTGCTCCAGCCCCGGTCCCATATCCCTCCGGTGGAACACCGCATCCCGGCCGGTATGCACAGCTCTGAGCCAGTCGCGCAGCTGCGGGAGGCTGCGAATGCCGCTTAACCCTGCGGCCAGCATCGGGAAAGTGAGCATGGTGCCGGATGAATCCGTAGGCTCCACCACTAATCCTGCGTCATACAGCGCCTCCGGCTGGAGAAAAGCTTCCACCAGCCCTGCGTTCCCGTTGAACAGATGGATGCCGCTGGTGGCACGGGGATTGCATTCCAGCGCATATACCCCCCCGTTGTCCTCTTCAATAAAGTCAAAGGCGATCTGCCCTGTGAACCCAGTAGCCTGCACCAGCTGCCGCACCCATTCCTTGGACCGTTCATGGCGGACCGGCGCAAAATAAACCGACGCTCCTTGTCCCAGGCGGTAGCGGCACGGATAGGCTCCGTGGAGAAGCAGATGCCCGTTGTAGGCGATGCTGTAGGTGGCCAAATGCCGCCCTTCAATCCGCCGCTGGGCTACCCATGGAGCTTCCGGAGATAAGGGCGGCAGCGTCTGCGCCAAAACCCGCCTCCGCTGTTCAGTAGAAGCGCTTTTGTCCAGGAACAAAACCTTGGAGGCAAACCGGGAATAAGCAGGCTTCAGCACCAGGCTTTCCTCCAGCCATTGCTCCTCCGCCAACGCCAGCCATTCCTCCCGGTTTGTCACAAGGGTGGTTTCCGGCACCCTTAAACCCAAACCCAGGGCAAGCTGAGCAAACCGCCACTTATTGTGCAGCCTGTCCAGCTCCCCGATGGGCGCCGCCCAAACGGTGCAATGTGGCTTTAATTGCTCCAAACCCTTGGAGACAAAAAAAATCTCCTCGCAGGTGGGAATCAGCACATCCACACCCTCCTGCACCACAATTGCTTCCAGCTCCGCCAAAAAAGCAGCGGTGTCCCCGTTGGGCGGCGGCACCACGAAGCTCCGCTCCACTGCCCGGGATACGCGGCACAGGTGGCGGCGGGCGCTCTCGGCAACCAGCACCCGGTGTCCGACGGTGTGGAAGGCTCTGGCCAGCTCCAAGGTACACGGCGCCCGGCCGCCTGTGAGCAGCACGGTACGCCGCCCGTTACCGGAAACAGGTTCAATAAACAAGGGTCATCCCTCCGAGGGAAAGCCCCGCGGCCGTACCCAATAGCAGCACTTGGCCCCCCCGTGTGATCCTCCCTTGGCGGATGGCCTCATGAAGCGCCATCGGGATGGAGGCGGCGATGGTATTGCCGTGGTCCGGCGTAATATTCACCATCTGTCCGCCGGAGATGCCCAGCTTTTTTTGCATCAGCCGAAGGGCCATGGCACTTCCCTGATGGGGAATCACCGCCTGGAAATCCGTCATCCGCATGTCCGATTGCACCAGAAGCTCTCCCACAAAATCCGGCAGGAGCTGGGAGGCCATTCGGAAGATGGCCTGCCCGTTCATATGGAACAGGAAGTCCTCCTCCGTAGCCTCACTATGTTCCCGGGGATGGATGCGGGTGCCGCCTCCGCGGATTTCGGACAGGGCCGCTCCTTTGCTGTAGGTGCGCATGGACGCCCCAACGATCCGGGAGGTCCCGTCCGACGGTCCGATCACAACCGCAGCCGCTCCGTCCCCGAACAGGGCGGCGCTCTCCTTTTCCTTCCAATTCAAACCCGCGGAAGCAACCTCCGAGGACACCAGCAGCACATGCCGGTACCGCCCCGCCTCCACCAGGTAAGACATCAGGTCCAGTCCCGTCAGGAAGCTAAGACAGGTAGCATCTATATCAAAGGCGGGCACGCCGGACATCTCCTGTCCCAACGCCCGTTGGATCAATACCGCCGTACTGGGCAGCGCCTGCTCCTTGGTGCCGCTCGTGCACACCAGGCAGTCGATATCCTGGAAGCGGAGCCCCGCATCCACTAACGCCGCATCCGCCGCTTTTGCCCCCATATAAGACGAAGTTTCGTGAGCACCTGCGAAATGGCGGGCCGTGACCTCCGTCATTTTGCGGACCCAGCCCTTCGGCGTTCCCAGGCGGTGATCCATCTCTTCATCCGTTACGATCCGTTCCGGCAAATATTGGCCGGTTCCCATAATGCGAACATGCCGCGTCTGCATAGTCAGCCCCCGCTTTCCGTTTTCACCAACGTTGTCTTCGGTTCAACCTCTGCCAGCGCCAATTGCTCCTGCACTATGGGTCACTAATTCGACACTTTCCAGCAGAACCCTTTTTTCGGACCGGTTCCGCAGCAGCAAAAACCCCGGCGGGAACGCCCGCCAGGGTTCGAAGCATAACCTCATTTTATGAATAATGGAAGTTCAGCCTGTTTTCCCTTGTATCCAAAACAGCCCGGCAGCCGATAGGCAGCACCGCCTGATTGGCCCCATGCCCAAAGTCGTCGCAATAGGCTACAGGGATCTTATGCTTCTCGCCGAAGCGACTTAATCGATTCAGCAACTGAGGGTTTTCGTTCTCGGAATAATGCCCGAACAGCAGCCCGGAAATGCGGCCTATCAGCGGGCTCTGCTCCAGATGGGACAAGAGCATACTGACACAAGGCATATTGCTGAATTTTTCGTGGTCCTCCAAAAACAGCACCACCTTCCCGTCGGCCTCCGCTCCGCTGATTCCGGTGTTGGCCATAAGCGCCACATTCAGAAGATATCCGCCCATAAGAATCCCTTCACTTACTCCATCATAAAGCGATATCCACTTGCTGTTCTTAACCAGATCCCCGGGATTTCCCTCCACCAAATGGCTCATGAATTGGCTGAGACCATAGGGCCGGATACGTTCGAATGAGCCGGGAGCCTGGCCGTAATAGGTCAGAACGCCGGTGCGGGCATAGATGGCATTCAAGATGGAGGTGCCGTCGCTGTAGCTCAGGAACAGCTTGGGGTTCCGCCGGATTGCTTCATAGTCGATCAGCGGGATCAGCTCCAAACCGCCATATCCTCCTCCGAAAAACAACATCCTGACCGCATCGTCAACTACCATCGCGTTCAGATCATCAGCCCGCTCCTGCTCGGAGGCGGCATACCCGTACGTGTTTTTATACAAATTCCGCCCGGCTTTGACCCGGAAGCCGCAGCCTTCAATAACGGCAATAAGCCCTGCATACCGGTTTGCATCAGCGATATGGCTTGGGGAGATGATGCCAATGGTATCTCCCTTGTTTAGTTTCGTCGGTATTTTGCCTGCCAACATTCCTTTTCCCTCCGTTCGAGGTTTTACTCCGTTTCCATCAGCTGCCGCAGCTTGGCTTCGGTGTTGGTGTCTGGCGCCGGGGTGTAGACGTTGCACCGCAGGTCGTCCGGGCCATATACCTTCAACGAGGTAAGCTCGTAGACCATCCTCCCGGCCCGGGCATGGCGGAACTCCAGATGCACCTCCGGCGCATAGCTGACCTGGCTGTTTTCCCACATGGCTTTAAAATCCGGATGCTCCCCCATCATCTCCTCCAAAAAATCCTCGTACCACCCGTCTCCCACATATTCGCCGTAATAGGAACGGAACATGGAGAGGAAGCTGCTGGAGAACTGCTCCCAATTCACCGCCAGCCGCCGGAATTCCTTCCGCGTAAACAAAAGGCGGATCATATTCCGCTCCTCCGGTGGAATCTGCGCGAAGTCCAGGAACACATAAGCAGCCGCCGGGTTCCAGCCCACAATATTGCACATGCGGTCGGATACAATAACTGGACAATAGGCCAGCTCCGTGATGATTTTCTGCAGGGAGGGGCTCAGCTGGACAGGCTCCTGCCGGGGCGGGACCGGCTCGCTGCTGCTGTCGAAGGCCAAGGAATGAAGATACCTCCGTTCGTCGGCATTCATCTGCAGAGCGGTAGCAATACAGTCCAATACGGATGCAGAGGCCTTCACATCCCTGCCCTGCTCCAGCCAGGTGTACCAGGTGGTGCTGACACCGGCCAGCTGGGCAACCTCCTCCCGGCGCAGGCCGGGGGTTCTTCTTCGTGTGCCTGCCGGAAAACCCAGCGCTTCCGGGTTAAGCTTCGCCCGCTGGTTTTTGAGGAAAACAGATAATGCCTGCAGCCGGATCTGGGAAGTCATCTGCATCCCCCTTATGAGAATAGTAGTATTTATACCAGGATAAACGCTGTCTTGTAATAGGATATATCCAGTGACATTATAAGCCTATCCGAAGAAACTTACAATGATCAGGAGGCTGGATACGCTATGGAAAGAGTAGTCATAACCGGGATGGGAGTCATTTCACCGTTAGGCAATGATGTGGAGACGTTCTGGTCCAAGCTTATACGGGGGGAGTCCGGCATCGGCCTTATCAGCAGCTTCGACGCTGACAGGCATAAGGTCCGAATTGCCGGGGAGGTGAAGGAATTCGATGCCAATCTGTTGTTCGGGGCAAAAGAAGCCCGGCGGATGGACCGGTTCTGCCAGTACGCCCTGGCAGCGGCAGAGCAAGCCTTCACCCAAGCAGGCTTCCAGGAGGGGAGCGTCGACCATGAGCGGATGGGCGTGTATGTGGGCTCCGGAATCGGCGGCATCCAGACCCTGATGACCCAAAGCGGAGTGCTTGCCGACCGCGGGCCGGAGCGGGTAAGCCCTACTCTGGTGCCTATGATGATTGCCAATATGGCTGCTGCTATGATCAGCATCAAATATGGCGCCTTAGGTCCCTCCATGGCCCCGGTTACCGCCTGCTCCATCGGCAATACCGCCATCGGCGAAGCGTTTCACCGTATCCAATCGGGCCGGGCGGACGTGATTCTCGCAGGGGGTTCGGAGGCGGCGCTGACGGATATCTCCTTGGCCAGCTTCTCCAATGCAACGGCACTATCCACACGAAACGGCGAGCCGCAAAAGGCCAGCCGGCCCTTCGACACGGAGCGGGACGGGTTTGTGATGGCTGAAGGTGCAGGCATTCTGGTGCTGGAATCCCTCTCCCACGCCTTGCGCCGGGGAGCCCACATTCTGGCTGAGGTGGTGGGATACGGAGCCAGCTCGGACGCGTACCACATGGTAGCGACGCCGGAGGACGGCAACGGCGCGGCCCGGGCCATGCGCCTGGCTCTGGAGGACGCGGGGCTTGCGCCGGCGGATATCGATGTGATTAGCGCCCACGCCACCAGCACCGTCATCGGCGACCGTTCGGAGACCGCCGCCATCAAGCGCATTTTCGGTGCCGAGGCATACCGCATTCCTGTCACCGCCAACAAGTCCATGACCGGCCACATGCTGGGAGCGTCCGGCGCCGCCGAGGCCATCGCTCTGGTCAAAGCGCTGCAGACGGATCTGATCCCACCCACCATTAACCTGGATACCCCTGATCCGTTATGCGATCTGGATTATGTCCCCCATCAGGCCAGGCCCGCCCGGCTCCGGTACGGGCTGTCCAACTCCTTCGGCTTCGGCGGCCATAATTCGGCTATTGTGCTAAAGGCGTACGATGATGTAAAATAACTCCATTGACCTTGACAGAGAGTCTGACCCGCGTCCCAGCTCCCTGGACGGACCGCAACACCGGACGCCCCCATTTCACACCAAAGGAGAGTGAATCCTAGTTTCTTTATGCTGCATGTAAATACAACTGAACAAACCACCCTCCGGGCGCCGCGGCGTGTCCCGGCTTTTTTCCGGCTGCCCGGCCAGTACCTCTCGTTCCTGTTGGGGCTGTTTATCTCCAGGATCGGAGATTCGCTGTATACGCTGGCAATTCCGTGGATCTCCTATGAGCTTACCCGGTCCGCGCTGGTTATGAGCTCCGTGTATGCCGTCAGCGTGCTGCCCATTGTCCTGTTCGGGCCTATCATCGGCGTGCTGGTGGACCATCTTCCCCGGAAAAAGCTGATGCTGGCAACAGATTTGGCACGGGCGGCTCTTGTCGCCCTGATCCCGGCTTTGCATCTGGCGGGTGTTCTGCAGATCGGGCATCTGTTTGCCGTTTCCTTCTGCCTGGCAATTCTGAACCTGCTTTTTGACGTGGCTTTTGTGGCGGCGGTGCCCCATCTGGTTCCGGGCAAGGAATCTCTGACCCGGGCCAACGCCGCCGAGAAGCTGGCTTCCCAGTTCAGCGAATTAATCGGGCCTATCCTGGCCGGCCTTGCCATTGCGGCATTCGGCGGCTACAATGCGCTCTGGATCGATGCGCTGACCTTCAGTGCCACCTTCCTCACCCTGCTGAAGCTGCCCTCCATGGGTACCGCCGTGGCGGCCGCCTCCTTCAGGAAAGTGCTGCAGGGGATGAAGGAAGGGCTCCATTGGCTGGTAACCAACCGCCTGAACATCAGTCTGTCCCTGCAGGCGATGGTGGGCAATTTCGGATACAGCGCGGCTTTTGGGGTATTGATGTATTACCAGTTGGATGCCCTCGGGCTCACCTCCCAACAAAGCAGTTTGAACTACGCTCTTCTGGGCGCAGGCGGTCTGCTGGGCACGCTTGCGGTGGTGCCGCTGGAGAAGCGTTTCCGCCGCGGGGTGCTGATCCCGGTGCTCCTTACTGTGGGGATGCTGGGATTCACCCTCATCATCTGGAGCCGCTATTGGCTGATGCCCGGTATTGCCTTCGGCATTGTCTCCCTGTGCAATATCGGGTGGAATACACTAGTGCAATCCCTGCGCCAGGAAACCGTGCCCTCCGATATGCTGGGACGGGTGCTGGGCTTCTCCCGGATGTTCACCCGGCTGGCGATGCCCCTGGGGGCTATGGCCGGCGCTTTCCTCTCCGCCCGGTACGGCCCGGCAGCCGTCTTCGCTTTGGCCGCGGGCGCCAAGCTGGTGGAGGTTCTCATCGCCCTTTGTTCCCCCATCCGCAGGATGTAGGCAGCCGGGGCAAAATCAACCGCGGGTCCGCATCCGGACCGTAGAGCCGTTATTTCCCGGTTTTTCAGCATTTTGCAGTTTTCGCGGACTCAGCAGACGTTATTTAGCCTAAAAGCTGACCAAACCGGCTGCATATGACCAAATAACGTCCCCTGTGTCCGCATCATCCAATTATCGATGAATCTGTGCGAAATAACGGCCGCTCGGTCCGTTACACCAGCAAAAGAAGCTGTCCTCCGTGGTCTTCACCACCTTGGGGACAGCTTCCTTTTTACCTGCCGCTCACGGCCCTGAACCCCGCTCCTCAAGGCGTTAGTACAGTCCGCAGCTCCTTGTCCTTATCCTCCGTGTAATACCAGAAAATATAAATATCCGCATCCTTCCCGGCAAAACCCGGGTACACATCCGTAGCCTGATTGTTGCCGTCTCCTCCAAAACCATAGGTAATTTTTTTGCCAACGGCCCTGGTTTCGCCGTGGTGCATATAGGTCTGATTGACGCCGCCGAAGCCGCGGTCGGCGCTTTCGCTTTGCACATACAGATCGCCATCATTCAGGTAGTACGTCCAATGCACAGAATAACCGCCCACTTCCGTCATGATGCTCTTTTTCTCATCACTGATCTCCCGGAGGGGGATTGGCGCTTTGGCATCCGTACGCTCCATTCTTTCGTGCATGGCCACAAAGGTGATCGCGGATTCCTCCTTTATCTGGACGCCGGACGGAATTTCAAACCGAAACACCGTCTCCTCCGGGTTTGTATAGGAATCGACACTCCCTCCGCTCAATACAACCCCGTCCACCTCCAGTGAATATGCCCGAAAGGGGAACCGGGAATAACGCTCATTGCTGGCTTTGATTCTAATCTGGGTCGGTGTCCGGATCATCTCGGTCAGCGTCATCTTCACGCCCTTATTCTCCAGAGGAATGTCCAGCTGACGCTTAACCGTACCACTTTCCATCAGATGTTTGTCCAGCTTTAGATTGAAGGCCCAATCGGCATCAACCCGCTTTACTTCCTTTTCATAAAGGAGCTTGTACGAAACCTCATCCTGCTGCAAATCACTCCGCAAAAAGGACTGCTGCGCAGTATAGCTGCCGTTTTCATCCGGCTTCCCGGAAACTCCCGCTCCGGACTGGCTCAGCTGCGTCTCCCCGAGGAACACGCCAATACGGGGTTCATACCACTTTTGTGCCTCTGGCTGATCGAACACAACTGTAGAGTTCAGCATCATCTTGTCACCCTGCGTAAACGGCTTAACCGTCAGCTGTATGATTCCATCCTGGCGGATATCAAAGGTTTGCTCCTTCTCTTCCAGAGGACGAAGGGCCAGCCCATGCTCCACCGGAGAGATGGCCTTCACATCGCTAAAGGTCAGCATAGCGTTGGACGAAGTGCCGGACGGAACCCATTCCGTTTCGAAGTAACCCCGCCAGAGCTTGGCCGCCGGGTCCCAATTCAGCTGCTTCCAGCCTTCCACAGGCTGGCCGGCCGCATCCTTCAGCTCCACATCCTCAATATTGAAAAAGTAACCCTCCTCCGGCGTTTTGTCTCGGGTGTTCAAGCTGAACAAAATCCCTGTCCGGTTTTCATCCACAACCGCCGTATCCACGGTGATGGTCACATTCTCCCGCGTCAACGATTGCCCGATGGACTGCCCCAGTCCCTGCTCCAGAGCGGAGCGTACCCCTTCCTTGTTCGACAGGAGGGTATCCCAATGATTGGCGACAGCCGCCACAACAGGAGCAGCAGCCAGCAATGCTGTCAGAGCGCCAATGGCCGCCGCTTTCCGCAGGGGTGGTCTCTTTTTGCTTGCAGGTATAGGAATAAGCGGTGTTCCCGTCTTCGGCAGCCGGCTTTCCAGCCGGTTCCACATCGCATCAAAATCGGGATACTCTGCCGGTTCATCTTTCAGTAAATGAGTAAGCTTGGCCTCCATCTTGTTCATACGGTTCGGCTCCTTCCTTTTCCATGGTCATGCCTCTGGCCTCCATCATGGGACGCAGCAGCTTCAGTCCCTTGTTCAGCCGGGATTTCACTGTCCCTTCGGGAATGGACAGAATAGCGGCAATTTCGCTCAAGCTGCATTCGTGCAGATACCGCAGCGATACGGCAGCGCGGATCTTGGCGGGCAGCTGTCCCACAAGCTTCACAGTTTCCGTAGCGGACTCCCGCTCCTCGGCAACCACTTCGGCGGCCTTGGCCGTTTCCGGCCTCCGCTGGAACAGCAGAAGCTGTCCATCCGTGCGGAACCGGCTGTTTTTCTTCAAGTGATTGAGACAATGATTCACAGCCACCCGGAGCAGCCAGGTTTTGAGATACTCCACCTGCCTCCAATCATGCCGGAACACGGTCATAAACACATCCTGACAAACATCCTCCGCATCCGCCCGCTGCTGAAGCATATACAGGCAGGTCTTGTACACATCTTTTTTGTAGGTTTCGAATAACTCCTTTTCGGTCAAGCGCTTGACCCTCCTTCCAACCGGCTGCTTACTAAACAATCCGGTGCGCCAAAAGGTTCACTCTTAAGGAACAAAAAAACTCCGCCTCTTTTCCTGCACCCTTGACAGGATTAGCGGGACGATATAAACTGAACATGTTCAAATCATGTTCAGTACCAGAAGAGAGGTGTACCGATGAGTCCAACGGACCAGGATTCGCGGCAATCCATTCTTGATACGGCCAAGATCCTATTGGATGAAGCCGCAGATCTCGATAAGATCACCATACGGCAGATTGCCGAACGGGCAGGAGTGGGCATCGGCCTAATCAACTATCATTTTAAAAGCAGAGATAACCTGCTTCGTATCGCCATTGGGGATATTATGTCACAAACCATCTTTGCCATGAACGACCCGGCTGCATTTTCCGGACTGGAGCCTTCCGCCAGGCTGAAGGAGCTCTTGAAGGAGCTGTATACATTCGGAAGCCGCAATGAAAAGCTCATTCGATTTGTTCTGGCCCATGAGTTGGCCACCGGCAATATGCAGGCCCCTCTTTTATTGATCCCCTTGCTCCGGGATATCTTCCAGCATCAAAAAAACGACATGCAGCTGCGGATTATCGCCCTGCAAATCCTGTACCCCATTCAAATCACCGCGCTCCATCCAAACGCCTTCCACCTGTACAGCGGCATCCAATTGACCATCCCGGAAGAGCGCAACCGGTTCATCGATCTGCTGATTGACAATTTAGTTAACCAATAGTGGAGGGGATCATATGAAGGCTGCCGCATTAATCAGCTCCATCGCCACCGGCCTGCTTATGCTGAACACCATGATATGCGGACTCTGGATCAAGGCAAACGACATTACAGATCCGGGTTCTCTCAATTTCCATGTCAACTCGGGCATCGCTTCGGTAGTCTTTTCGTTCATCACGCTTTTCCTGGTTATCCGGCTGTTATTCCGCCTGAAAAAAGAGGGGTGATCCGAATGCGAGCCTTAATCCTGTATGCCTCCAAGTCCGGCGCCAGCAGGGAATGCGCCGAGCTGCTGTGGTCGCGGCTGGAGGATTGCTCCATCTGCGACATGACCAAGGATCTTCCGGACTTGGGGCCATTTGATACGCTTATTCTAGGCTCTGGCATCCGTATGGGCAAGCTGTACCGTCCGGTCAGAAGCTTCATGCGCAGGAACATGAATCTGCTGCTTTCCAAGAACCTCGCCTTTTACCTGTGCAATGCCTATCCCGGCACCCTGCAGAAAACCATCGAAACCAGCATCCCCAAACCCCTGCGGGAACGGGCCGTGTGTATGGTTTCCTTTGGCGGTAAACCACCCTTTACCTCTCCCAAAAATCAGGAGTGGGTTCAAATGGACAGCGTGGCCTTTTTTGTAAAAGCAGTCAGCGCTGCCGAACAAAAATAAAATACGCCTAACACAAGAATCCTCTTGTGCCAAGCGTCTTTTTCCTTACTTCGCACGTACCGCAGCTCAGTAGACAAACTCGTAATCGTCAAACCCGGAGGCCATCCGCCACTCACCGTTACCCTTCTCGATGGTAATCAGCATTCTGCCATACGGCTCATCCAGAACCAAAGTATCGATGGTGAGGGTTGCCCTGGTGCCCTGTTGGCCTTTCACCTTGAGCGTATCATAGAGGAACCGGGTATTATACCCGTGGCCTCCGTTTTGCGTGTTCACATACAGTCGTCCCTGATAATCCTTGTATAGGGGCAAACCTCCGTCCCCTCCCGCCAAATATCTGCGGTAAAACAGCTCCTCTGCCGCTTCCTTCGTATACACCTTCTCCACGGCCTGCTTCAGCTCTGCAATGGAGCGGATGTCGCCGTAACCCGTATCTGTCTTCTCCCCGGTTACAAGAGCATATTGCGGTTCACCCGGGATGGTTTGGGTTTTGTCCTCCACAAATGCACCGGAGCCATTGAACACATCCGCTTCGAAGACTTCAGCCTTGGTCAGCAAATTTTGCAAAATTTCAATTTCAATTCCCTGCTGGTCCCCAAGCTTGGTCACTTCAGCCTGCTGCGATCCCGTATTCATTCCTGTATAACCTAAAAACACAAATATGAGCAACGTCAGGATACCGCTCGTTCTCAGCTTCATTTTGAACTCTCCTTTGGCTTTAAATGAATGATCTTTCAACATTTTATACCATTATTGGAAAATGGGAAAATGAATGCTTCGTGAGGCCACAACCTGAAGCTGGAAAGAATCCCTAACGAATCTGAGCAGCGCTATTTGACTACGTGGAGGCATTTCTTAAATCTAGCTAAGATGAACGTAAACAAAGGGCAGCCCTCCAAATTGCTACTGTCGTAGGTTAAAATGGAAAGTGACCACCACCCATTTCAGAGCTACATAGCAAAGGAGAGCTGTTACTATGCATTCTACCACAAAATTTATCGGTTTGGATGTCTCGAAAGATACCATCGCCGTCGCCATTGCTGAAGTCGGCCAAGAAGCTCCCCGGTATTATGGAAGTATTCCGCATACGCCTGCTGCGTTACGAAAACTCATCCGTGCTCTGGGCTCCGTCGAAACCCTTTCTTTTTGTTATGAGGCG